>JAGBRF010000090.1 GCA_017632555.1 Alphaproteobacteria bacterium
CTTGCGTAGCCATACAAACGCCGTTTTGGAATAAAACGGTTTCAAATTTTTGTTTTAATGCTTCCACGATTTGTTTTGTATCGTCTGCGCTTAAAGTTGTTTGTGTTGCGACTCCGATAATTTTAAAGTCGGGCAGGGCATCCACGTCTTTTATGTCGGAAATTAAAAAAGCTTTTTCTTTAATTTGTCCCAACATACCGACAATTTCCGCATGATTGGCTTTTCCGATTAAAACAATGGGAACGCCGTTTTTTTCCAAATTTTGAATCCATATATGATTTTTTTTCACAAAAGGACATGTCGTATCGGTAACAATAAAATCAGCTTTTGCTTTTGTTTCAATTTCTTTGCTGACCCCGTGTGCCGATAAAACCACATTAGCACCCTTTGGAACTTCCGTTAAACTCTTCACAAAGCAAACGCCTTTTTGTTGATAATCTTTAATGATTTGTTTGTTGTGGACAATTTCATCCAAAACATAAGGATTTTTATCCAATAAATCGTCCAGCATTTTAAGTGCGCGACAAACTCCAAAACAAAATCCGCGCGGTTCAATCAATGTTATTTTCATTTTTTATCCTTTAAATATTTTTGGGTAGTTTGGGTTCTTCCAACAATATGTCTGCTTTTAATTGGTGACGGAACCACGTTGTTTGTCGTTTGGCATAGTTGCGGGTTATTTGTTGGGAGTGTTTGATGGCTTTATCCAAAGATTGTTCCGCTTGAATAAACTTGATCAAATCTTCAACACCGATAGCTTGAAACACACCGCCCGTTTTTTGTGGATTCTTTTGCAATAACTCAACAACCTGATGTAAAGCGCCCGATGACATCATCTTTTCAAATCTGTTATTACATTGTAAATACAATTTTTCACGTTCCGGCAATACCGTTATAACAAAGAAATCCACGTCTTTCAGCACGGGTGTTTTGGGTTGTTCATACCACCATTGCAACGTTTTTTTTGTGGCCATAAAAACTTCCGCCGCACGCATCAGTCGTTGCGGATCGGTAAATTGAACGTCCGGTGTTATCTTTTTTAATACTTCCGGCGACATCAAACGCACTTTTTGGCGAATATCGTCCGGAATATCGGGAATAGGGGACAATCCTTCAATCAACGTTTTGATATAAAGCCCTGTTCCGCCGACAAAAATAGGGGTATCGATTTTTTCCACCAAATCGGGCAACTGTTTTAACCAATCGTATGCGTTTCCAACGGCAAAAGCATCCAAATAACCGAATAAATGGTGCGGAATGTTGCGCATTTCTTGTGGGGTCGGACGGGCCGTCAACAAGGGGACGTCTTGATAAACTTGAATGGAATCGGCGTTGATGATTTGTCCGTTTACTTTATCGGCCAAATCCAAACTCAACCCGGTTTTTCCCGAAGCGGTCGGTCCCGCAATAATGTAAATTTTCTTTCTCATGGCCTTAACAATAGCGCTTTTTTCTTTCTAAAAAGTTAAAAATATGATATATTGCAGGGCATGATTGAAAGATATGCTTTTCGATATACGGAATACCAAATCGGATTGTTGGAAAAAGGTAAAATGTTTTCCGACACCGCGGCTGATTCGGCTTTGATGGCGGATATTGCCAACCGATTTTTGGGGGCGCCTTTTATAAACGGCGATGCCCCGTTGGCTGTTTTTGGAATAAAAGTTCCCGCCCGTGATGAAAAATTGCAAAAATTGACCGAAGATGTTGCTGATTACGGTGCGGATGCCTTGCGCACGGTTTTGTTGGAAAACAAAATGCCGTTATCACACCCTCAAAAAGCGGCCGGTTGGCGTTTTGCCGATAAAGTATGGCATATATTAAAGCAAATGGATTTGGGTAATCCGACCGATTGGGACAAGCAAGGTTTTTATCCCGTCATCGATGCTTTGCAAAAACAAAATTGGAAACAAGCGTGGATTTTATTAAAAACGATTTTGAATGCGGATAAAGTGCCGTCCGGTGTTGGGTTTGGGGTTTATCCTTTTATGCCACATTTGGTGCAAAGCCTTTACCCCGATATACATGGAAAGATGTCCGATTTTTGGCGCTTTATAGAGCAAAAAAAATTGCCACCGCGCTATTTTGTCGAAGTAAACGGTCGGCGTGTTTGTGATTTTTATCCGACTGATATAAACGATTTTGAAAAAACAAAGAAAGAATCCTTGAATTTTTCAGCAGTTCAAAATAAAATAAAAGGCAAGCAGGTTCAAAAAGTAATAAACGTTTCTGGAAAGGGATTGAATTTTGTCGTTTAAAAAAACATTATTGGCTTTGGTGTTGTTGTTTTTGTCGGGTTGCGGTTGGCATTCCGTTTATTACCAATCGTCTGACGAAGAAACTTTACAAACGGAAAAGGTTGATATTTTACCCATTTCCAATGAATCGGGACGCACATTGCGTTTGAAGTTGGAAGATTTATTAAATCCGCAAAAGAAAGAAGATAAAAAAGAATATACTTTGCAAGTTACCTTAAAGGAAAGAATCGATTCGGATCAAGGTATTTTGGGCGACAATACATCAACCCGCGCAACCATGCGTTTGGATGCTAAAATTGTCTTGAAACAAAAAGATAAAGTTTTGCTGGATACGGAAACTTTTGCGGTATCCAGTTATAACATTTTGATGTTGCCTTATCCGACTGTGACGGCGGAAGAAACAACCCGTCATCGTTTGTTGGACGTGTTGGCAAATCAAATTGCTATGCGGGTCAGCGTCTATTTTAAAAACAGTCAGGAAAAGAAATGAAAATCAAAGCCGGACAGCTGAACGATTCAATTTCAAAAGCATCAAAAAACGTTTATGCTTTTTTGTTTTACGGTTCGGATTTTGGGGCTATTCGGGACAGTGCTAATCAAGTTATTTCGGCTTTACAAAAAAAAGATGCCAATACGGAAGTGTCCGTGTTAAATGCTGATTCTTTTAAGGAAAATCCAGCTGTATTGTCCGAAGAAAGCGCCAGCATATCTTTGTTTGCCAACAAACGTATTTTATGGATGAAAAATCCACCGGATAATTTGTTAAATGAACTGGATTCTTTTTTAACAAACGCCAATGCGGATTCACCCGTTTTGATTATTACTTCCGATACGTTTAATACCAAATCCAAAACAGTAAATTTAATCAACGAATCGCCCGTGGCGGTTGCTTTGGGTTGTTATTTGCAAGAAGGGGCCGATTTACGTCAAACAATTCAAAATACTTTAACGGGTGGCGGATATACGGTTATGCCCGATGCGATGACTTTTTTATGTGAATCGTTGGGGGCGGATAAGGGCGCTACATTATCCGAATTGTCAAAGTTGATGCTTTATAAAGGCGATGAAAAGCAAATCACATTGGATGATGTTCAAAATTGCTTTGCGGGCAGTGCGCCGGCGTCAATGGATGAATTGTTGATGGCTGCTTTGTCGGGCGATGCCAAAACAACGCAAAAAAAGATGAGTTTGTTGGTTTTGGAAGGAACGACATCGGTTGCCATCATACGTGCTTTTTTGATGAAGCTGAACCAATTGTTGCGGGTTCAAGGGTTGATGGCGCAAGGATTAAAAGCCGATGAGGCCATTAAAAAAACACCGCCTTTTATTTCGTTCAAATACACAACTTTGTGGAAACAAATTGTTATGTCATGGCCGGTTTCTTTTACCATAGAAGCTCAACGATTGGCCATAGAAGCAGAAAAAAACAGCAAATCGGGTTTGCCCGACAATTTGGTTTTGGCACGTTTTACTGCTTCCATTTGTCAGGGTGGCAAAAAATTTTGCCGTTTTTATCATTAAGAAATTTGTGAATAGCCTTTTTTATAAACAGCCCATGTTGTTCTGATTATATTTTCCAAATCGCTGTGTTCGGCTTTCCATCCCAATACTTTTTCGGCTTTGTCGGCGGAAGCTTCTACAACGGACGGGTCACCGGCTCGGCGCATATCAAACACGCTGCGAATTTTGTGTCCGATAACTTCTTCCGTTTTTTGCAACATTTCCATAACGGAAAGCCCTTTGCCCGTTCCCAAATTGATATAATCACTGGCGCCGCCATTGTTCAGGTATTGCAAAGCTTTCCAATGTCCCGTTGCCAAATCCGTGACGTGAATATAATCGCGAATACAAGTTCCGTCCGGTGTATCATAATCGTGTCCGAAGATGTTTAACAAAGGACGTTTGCCCAAGGCAACTTCCATAATAATAGGCAATAAATTTTGCGGATTTTTTTCCAATCCTTTTACATCGCCATCGGCATCATACCCAACTGCATTGAAATAACGCAAGGCAACAAAGCGAATACCCTTTAAGTCATCATACCATTTTAACAAACGTTCCGTTTCCAATTTGGTAAAACCGTAAAAACTCATCGGGTTTAAGGGGTGTTTTTCATCGATGGGCAAATATGTCGGATTGCCGTAAACAGATGCGGAAGAAGAAAAAATAAACTTTTTAACATTACATTCCAACATGGTGTTTAGAACGTTGATGACACCGATTAAATTTGTATTGGCATATTTTGCCGGGTTTTGCATAGATTCGCCAACGGCTTTTTTGCCCGCTAAAAAGATAACAGCGTCAACGTTTTGACACATGGCGCGTCCCAAAGCGTCCGCATCCAAAATAGTTCCTTTGATAAAGTGAGCAGAAGGGAATAAATTGATTTCTTTTCCGGTCGATAAATCGTCAAAAACAGTGACTTTAACATCATTTTTTAATAATTCTTTTACAACGTGAGAACCAATGTAACCGGCGCCGCCAATAACCAAAACGTGCATATTTTATCCTTTCTGTTTTTCGTTATACTTTCTTTTAATATAATTCAAAAAAAATAAAAAGGCTATACTTTTTTATTCGTTTGTTTTATCCTTTGAAAAAGGAGCAAAAATGAAAAGATTTGGTATAAATCAAGATGTTTTGAAAATAGCGGCGTTGTTGTTGATGACAATCGATCATATCGGGACATTTTTTACCGCCGAGCCGTATTCACAAATATGTCGTTATATCGGACGGGCCAGTTATCCGATTTTTGCTTATTTGTTGATGATGAATTTAGCTTCATATCAAATTTTCGGAAAATACTTAAAAAGGTTAGGGTATTTCGGGTTTATTACCTTTTTTGCCATTGTGCCGATTTGGGTTGTTTTGAAAAAGCCTGTTGCTTTTCCGTCAAACATATTGGTCAATTTTTGGATTGTTGTGGCGGCGCTTTACCTTTACCATGAAATTGAAAAACTTAAAAAGCCGGCACTGTTGCAATGGTTGTTGTTTTTGCCCGTTTTTGCGATGGCGGGGGCTTGTTCCGTTTTGTCAATTTACGGATTTTTGGGCTTTTGCCTTTCATTTTGTCTGTACTTTTATTTTTATAAAGGAACGTTCGATTGGTTGGCTTTAAGTTTGCTTTTTTCGTATTTGATAAACGCATCATTTATGGGCGGTTTTGTTTCGCTTTTTACCATGGCATTTTTGTTGTTCGCCGTGCAAATTAAAACCCAGCCCAGATACTTACACCATTGGTGGATTTTCTATGTGTATTACCCGTTGCATATTGTGGTATTAGCTTTGATTTATTACTTTGTTTAAGTGTTGATAAAAAATCATAGAACGCCTATCTTTTCAAAAAAAGGAGGGCGCTTTGCTGTGGGTTGTTACGGGGTTGTTTTACGGTTTGTTTATGAGCTTTTATACTTATATCAACCAAAACAACAAAATAGACGGGTACATATTGGGTTTGTGGCGCGGTTTCGGGGTGGCATTTGTTTGCTTTCCGTTGGTGTTGATTACGCCGTTTGAAGTGGACGCCGGCTTTTTCTTTTTATTGTTTGTGCAAGGGATAATGACCGGTTTTTATGATTCACGATTGTTTTTTGCTTCGGCTCGTTTCGGGGCGGCCGCCACTTCGCGTATGTTGGTGTTATCCATTTTGATTTCAATGTTTC
>JAGBRF010000006.1 GCA_017632555.1 Alphaproteobacteria bacterium
CGAATAGCCGTTTCGAAATCCAAATCTTCGGCGGCTTTTTTCATTTGTTTTTCCAATTTTTCGATATGCTTTTCAAATTCTTTTTCGGGGATTTGAATTGTTTTTTCTTCAATTTCGGTGTTGGTATAATCCATGTCCGTCAAAGTGCTTAAAATATCCGGCACTTGTTTTTGAATAGTTTGCGGTACTATGCCATGCGCTTCATTAAACGCCATTTGTTTTTCACGCCGGCGCTTTGTTTCCGATAAAGCACGTTCAATGGAATTTGTCATTTTATCAGCATATAAAATAACACGTCCGTTGACGTTTCGGGCAGCGCGTCCGATTGTTTGAATTAAAGACGTTTCGGAACGTAAGAACCCCTCCTTATCCGCATCTAAAATAGCCACCAGGGCACATTCCGGAATATCCAATCCTTCGCGAAGCAAGTTGATTCCGACCAACACATTGAATACGCCACTGCGCAAATCTTTGATAATTTGGATGCGTTCCAACGTGTCAATGTCGGAATGCATATAACGAACTTTTATGCCGTTTTCCGCCAAATATTCCGTTAAATCTTCCGCCATTTTCTTTGTCAATGTTGTCACCAAAATACGTTCGTTTCTTTTGGCACATTCCACACATTCACTTAATAAATCATCGACTTGGTTAAACACAGGGCGCACAAAACATTCCGGATCCAATAAACCGGTCGGGCGAATGATTTGTTCGGTAAATACACCGGCTGTTTGTTTCATTTCCCATGGCCCCGGGGTTGCAGAAACAAAAATTGTTTGCGGGCGCATTTTGTCCCATTCTTCAAATTTTAACGGACGGTTGTCCTTTGCACTTGGCAGACGGAAACCGTACTTGACCAAAGTATCTTTACGTGAAAAATCGCCTTTATACATAGCACCGATTTGCGGAACGGTGACATGGCTTTCGTCAATGAATAATAAAGCGTCAGGCGGTAAATATTCAAACAATGTCGGAGGCGCTTCGCCGGCTTTTCGACCGGTCAAATGGCGTGAATAATTTTCAATGCCTTTGCATGAGCCGGTGGCTTCCATCATTTCCAAATCAAAACGTGTTCTTTGTGCCAAACGTTGTTCTTCCACCAACATATTGTTATCATGCAGGAAAGCCAAACGATCTTTTAATTCTTCCTTGATAGTTTTAATTGCTTGCGATAAAGCAGGGCGGGGCGTTACATAATGGCTGGCCGGATAAACAACAATTTCATTCAGTGCCAATTTTTCCTTGCCGGTCAAAGGATCAAATTCCGAAATGCTTTCCAATTCATCGCCAAAGAATGATAAACGCCAAGCCAAATCTTCATAATGGCTGGGGAAAATATCGACAATGTCCCCGTTGATACGGAAAGAACCGCGTTCCAAAACCATATTGTTTCGGGCGTATTGTAAGTTTGTCAGGTGTCTTGATAAATCGGAAATGTCCATATTATCGCCGACTTTCAACGGAATTTTCATAGCCGAATAAGATTCAACGCTTCCCAAACCGTAAATACAGGAAACGGACGAAACGATAATGACATCACGCCTTTCCAAAATGTTTCGAGTGGCGGAATGACGCATTCGGTCAATTTGTTCGTTGATTGCAGAATCTTTTTCAATGTAAGTATCTGTGCGCGGAATATATGCTTCCGGTTGATAATAATCATAATATGAAACAAAGTATTCAACCGCATTATCGGGGAAAAATGATTTCATTTCACCGTAAAGTTGCGCCGCCAAAGTTTTATTGTGTGCCAAAATCAAAGCCGGTCGATGTGATTGTTCAATGATTTTTGCCATTGTAAAAGTTTTACCCGAACCGGTAATGCCCAATAAAACTTGATTGCGTTCACCGTCTTGCAATCCGGATAACAGTTGCGCTATGGCTTCCGGTTGATCGCCGGCAGGCGCAAAAGGGCTGTTCAAATGAAATTCCGCCGGTGTTAAATTGGAACTTTTTTCATAAAGCGGAAACATTACTTTTTATTCTTGTCTTTGATATACGTTGAAACGGTGTTGACAGAATCTTTCACATTACCGCTTACTTGTTGAATGGCATCTTTTGCATCACGGAACATTGTGCGATAAGGAACTTTGGCTCTGCCCCAATAGAACATATAATACATCGTGCAAAGGAAAAGCACCAAATCAAATCCCAACATTGCGTGAATACTTGAGTTTAAAACAACACCGATAAGTGCAAAGCCCAACATAACTTTGAATAAGAATTTGGATAATCCCGTAACATTCAAATTTCTGCGAACAATCCATGATGTGAAAAACAGAAAAGATGTCGGTTCGGGTTCGGGCATTCCGCGATGAATAAATTTGTTGATTGAAGAATAGATAAATTCAAAGTAATAATAGGTTGGCATAACAATGAACGCCATCCAATAACCTTTGATAGCCAACAGAACAAAGAACAATCCCATTAAATATCCAAGCGGGGTAGAACCCGTTCTGCCCAATGATGCTTCCGGAACATATCTTTTGTAATGAATAAAGGTAATCAGTCCGGCTAAAATAATCATCGGATAATAACAAAATTCAACCGAATATGTAGCGGCCCTTGCCGTAACCAAAGGGAACAATGAAAATGCCAAAGATAATGTGCTTGTTTGAATGACCGTTGCACCGTTTAATTTGTCCATACGGGCATAAACAGCGATAAATCCGGCCCAAAGTAATGCCGTTAGGTACCTGTCATCAAACAATGGGAATATTCCGTTGAAAACCAAAGTGTCTTCCGGAATAAACATAACGGAAATCAGTGTTACGAAAAAATAAACCCAAAAACGATGTACCTTTCCTTTGCGAATAGAGTACATGGACAAGGCGGCTGCGGCAATTAGAAACGGATAAAGCCCGAAAGTAAGATTTTTGAACGGAAAGCAGAAAATCGAACTTGAAGCCTGCAACAAAATCCAACCCAATATGATTGAGGCGGTAACGGCTAAACCGGCTTTGTTGCTGGTGTCATGACCTTCCTGTGTGCGTTTGAAGTTCCCAATGTGCAAAAAGATTTTGCAGAAAAGCAATGTTGCCACGAAAGATAAGCAGAATAAGTAAAAACTCATCTTATACCCCCTTTGATGTTGTCTAGGTCTTATGTCTGAAAGAAATACGACCCTTTGTTAAATCATACGGTGTCATTTCAATTTCGACTTTATCCCCCACCATGACGCGAATGCGGAATTTACGCATTTTGCCGGCTGTGTGAGCCAAAATTTCATGTCCGTTTTCCAATTGAACACGGAACATGGCGTTGGGTAATTTTTCAACGACTGTTCCCGTAAATGTTAAAACTTCTTCTATTTCCATATAAAAAACCTTTCAAAAATAATAAATTATTTACGATAATATACACGTTGTTTAAAGGTTATGCAAGGAAAAAATGAACGAAAGCAAGGTTTTATTATTCTTTTTCGTTTAATGTGTCTTCAATGTCCGCCAATCGCATAGATTTAACGGTGTCTTTTTTCAAAGCTTCCTTGGTTTTGGGCAGTAATTTTTTGACTTCTTTATAGTTTCCCGTCAACATGGAATATTCAATTTTTGCGTAGTCCGCCAAAGCAAATTGATTGTTTTGTCCGTATGCTATGTGCAAAAAATACCATGCTTCCGGCATATATTTATCGCGTGCCGTAATGTAAAGCAAATGGTCAATGGCTTTTTCGCGATCTTCCGGTTTTCCCGTTTCCAATAAAGCTTGTGCCAAAGCCATGCGAATTAAAGATGCCTTAGGCAATAATTTATATGCTTTTTTGTATGCTTCTATGGATTCGTCTATTCGTCCGGTTTCAAATAAAATTTGTCCTTTCAATTCGTGAAAATACGGATTTTCGGGTTCGGCTTCTATCAATTTGTTTGTTTCTTCCAATGCTTCTTTTACTTTCGTTTCCTTGAAATCGGCAATTGCATTGGCGTAAATATCAGGCAAAGAGTTTCCTTTATAAACAACGCGTGTTTCTGACGGTAATTTCAGGAAAGCAAAAAGTTTAGCTTTAATCAAATCAAATTCGATATCTTCCTTTACCGGTTTGGCATCTTTGGACGCTTGTTCCAAAAAGCTTAAACGATCACGTGTCAAAGGGTGCGAACGCAAATAAGTCGGAATGTTATCAACCCGCAGGCGTTCTTCTTTTTCGATTTTCTTCATAACGTTATAAAGTCCTTTGACGGAAATGCCGACTTTTTTGGATAAATCAACGGCTATACTGTCAGCGGCATTTTCTTCCGTTTGGCGATAGGAATTTAACAATGCCGTGGCCGAATTCATACCGCCCAACATAACGGCAATACCGACATCACCTCTGCCGGAAGCAACAGCGGCAATTCCCCCCAACAATGTTGTAATAAAAGCGGTCGTTTGTGCTTTTTCCATTTCGTTTGTCAAACGAATCGTGTGTCCGCCGACAACGTGGCCTGTTTCATGGGCTAATACGCCGAAAAATTCATCACCATTGTCCGCTTGTATAATCAAACCTGCGTGAATATAAACGGTTGAACCACCGGCAACAAACGCATTTAATGATAAATCATTGATAAAAACAACTTGAACGGCATCATCATTCAAACCGGCAGTTTTGAACAGTTTTTTCACACCCTTTAAGGCATATTGTTCCATTTGTGTGTCACGAATTACAGATAGGGTATTGCAAAAAGCTTTTGTTTGTGGCAAGATGGTGAGCAATATAAACAAAATACAGTAAAGGAATTTTCTCATGTGTTTACGTTCTCCGTTTTTTTCTGACTCACATCATAGGGTGTTTTGTCGGTTTCGTCAATGGGTTCTTTTATCCGCATCTTTGATGTTGGTCGCTTGTTCGGGGCAATCGTTGTTTGAATCGCCACAAGTTGCGGGTATTATTTCTGTTCCCGATTCAAATATCGCCAAAAGCGGTATAGCTATGTTGGAAAAAGGCGGAAATGCCGCCGATGCAATGGGCGCTATGTTGATGACGGGTGCCGTTGTTATGCCGTCCCGTATGGGATTGGGTGCCGGCGGTGTTTGTCAGATTTTGGATCCGTCAGAAGGTCGTGTAAAGACTTTGAATTTCTTGCCGCGTCCGATGTCGTTTGATAAAAAAATCGCAACACCCAGTATGGCGCGCGGTGTTTATGCTTTGCAAAACAAATACGGACATAAACCTTGGCGCGAAATTCTATCCGTTGCCAAAGAAAAAGCAGAAAAAGGAGTCGTTATATCCGATTTATTGGCCACAGATATATTGAATTCCAGCAAATTAAACGCTACTTGGAAAAAATACAAAAAAGGTGATACGTTAAAGCAACCGGAATTGGCAAAGACGTTGAATACATTGGCTAATTCAGGTGCCGGCGTTTTGTATAACGGTCAGTTGGCCGAATCAATCGTGGCTCAAAGTGACCAAATTGTCAAAGAAGACTTAAAAGCTTTCAAAGCTTCCTTTATGGATTCAATTGACGTTTCGAAAAACGGAAAGAAAACATTTTTCCCAAATCCAACGGATTTATCATCAGAAGCATATATGATTTGGAAAAATGCTCAAAATGATAAAGCGGATCGTCAACAACAAGCAATTGAAGGTATGGAAAAATTAGAAAAGAATATATCAAAAAATTACGAAAACGTTCACGGTATCGGTTTGATTGCTGCGGATAAATCCGGCTTGGTTATCAGTTGCGCTGTTTCCATGGGACAACCATTTGGTACGGGACAGTTGTTAAAGGAAGGATTCTTTTTGTCGGCCTCAATGCGTAAACGTGATACATTCCCTGTTTATGCAAACTTCCTTGAAACGAATCCGGACATAACAGATGTTGAAGCGGCCGTGGTCGGCGTTGGGGATTATGCGCTTGTTGACGGATTAAACGATTGGTCGTATCGTTTGAACGGAAAGTATTTATTGGATAATGTCGATGTATCTCAAAACAGATTAAACGATAAAGCTTCTTTTGCTTATGTCGAATGTGTAAGGGGTTATCCGAACCATGTCGGTTCATGCAGAGAAAAAGAAGGTTTTTATTTAGTGGAAGAAAAAGACTGATTGACAAAAAAGTTCATTCTTTTATACTGAATGGCGAAGGAACATAAATGACGTTGAAAGAATTAAAAGGATTATACGAACAACAAAAAGAATTTTGGGCCGGTGTGATTATGGTCGCACTGTTGGTGTTTGTGTTGTCGCTTTCTTATAATCATAAATTGCATCAAGTGCCGTCAAATGGCATGGTTTTACACGCTACATACAGCAAAGCCGATGGTATAAATGTCGGTTCTGATGTGCGTTTGGCAGGTGTGAAAGTCGGTTATGTCGGAACGTCAAAGTTGGACGATTTTTATCGTGTGCAAATGTCTTTTGTGCTTTCGGAAAAGGTTGATTTGCCGTTAGATTCTGCCGCAATTATCGAAACAGACGGTTTGGTCGGCGGTAAATACATTGAATTATTGCCGGGTGGTGATGAAGAAATGATGCAATCGGGCGATCATTTTTTGTATACGCAAGATGTTTTATTGTTGAACGAATTGTTGGAACGCTTTATCGATTGGATGCGTGATAAAAAAGGCGTTTCGGAAACACAAGACGATTAAAGGAGAATAAGATGAAGAAAAATCCTATTGAAGCGGTTTTGGGAATTGGGGTTCTTGCCTTTGCTTTTTTGTTTTTGTTTTTTGCCGCCGGACACGTAAATGTGCGTCCCGTTGATGGTTATAAGTTAAAGGCTTATTTTACAAAAATCGGTGGTTTGGAAATGGGCGCTGATGTGCGTATAAATGGTATCAAGGTCGGTTCGGTTACCAAAATCGAATTAGAACCGGAAACATACAGAGCTTTGATTGAATTGACAATAAAAGACAATATTCGTTTGCCGAAAGATACAAAAGCTTCTGTTGTTGATTCGGGGATTATGGGTGATAAATACATTCGGTTGGAACCGGGAAAAGATTCCCAAAAATTACCGGATTACAGTTATTTAACAAAAACAACCCCGTATAAATCGTTGGAAGATAATGTTCGTGAATTTATTTTCCTTTCAACAAAAGATGATGTTCAAAAGGATGATGATAAATAAAATGAAAAAGGGTATTATAGCTTTTTTTGCTTTTATTTTTTCCGTGTCTGTTGCTTGTGCAACCGAAATACCAATGGGTATTGCTGTTTTGCGTGGCTTGGATAAAGTAACGGGACGGATAAGCACTTTTTCAATTCCGGTCGGTGAGGTCGGTGCTTTTGGTAAAACATTTATTGTTCCGGAAGCTTGTTATACGCATCCGCCGGAAGAATCCCCCGAAAATTCCGTATTTTTGTATGTTTTTGAAAAAAGCTTAAAAGGTGAAAATATTGAACTTTTCAAAGGTTGGATGTTTTCATCGGAACCGGCTTTATCTTCCATGGAACACCCCGTTTATGATATATGGTTGATTGAATGTAGGGGTGCAGAAGGCCCCGCCATTTTGAACAAACTGGACACATCTAAAACTTCCCATAAGGAACATTCGGAAGAGCCGGATGCAGTGCCCGTTGAAGATGTCTTGGTTCCAAAGGCCGAAGGCGATACCGGATTGGCTCCATCACAGGTGGAAATGGAAGAACTTTAAAAGTTAAAAGATTTCATTGACAATTTTTTCAAAATCAATTACATTGACAAGCAATTTAATTTATAAAGAAAGGTAAGTAAAATGTCTAAGAAAAATCAAAAAGCGCCAAAAGATGCAACCGAATTGTTACAGGACGTTTTGTATGACGAAGTGACGGAAGATGTGCACAGAGATCAAGTCTTGAAAATGTGGAAAAAGTACAGATACTTGATTTTATTGGCGATTATTTTGGTTATCGGTTCTTTGGCGGCTATGGAAGGTTATATGTCTTGGCGTAAAAAAGTACGTTTGGCCGAATCTGACGTTTATGAACAAGCTGCTGTTTTGAATGCACAAGGACAAACACAAGAAGCTTTGGATAAATATGCTTCTTTGAAAGACGGCAGAACGGTAGCTTATCCCCATTTGGCAAAAATGCGTCAAGCCGGCATTTTGTTTGACGAAGGTAAAGACACCGAAGCGTTGGCAATTTTAAATCAATTGCGTCAAGATGAAAATGCACCGGAAACTTTGCGTGCTATTTCGGCTTTGGGTTATGTCAGCCATCAAATTGAAACAGGCAATGTTGCTGAATTGCAATCCATTTTGAATCCGTATTTGACTGTTGGAAACAGTTGGTATGGTACTGCCGCCGAAATGTCAATTTTGTTGATGATTCGTGAAGGTCAAAACGAAAAGGCAAAGAAGATGACGGACGAAGTTTTGTCTATGTCGAATTTGCCAAGTATGGTTAAAGAACATTTGACCGTTATCAAAAAAGTTTTGGAAGAATAAATGAGCCAATTAAAAACAGTTGCCATTGTCGGTCGGACGAATGTTGGAAAGTCAACACTTTTCAATCGTTTGGTCGGAAAAAAACAGGCAATTGTTCATGATTTGCCGGGTGTGACGCGCGATCGTAAAGAAGGCACCGGGCATTTATCGGATATTACTTTTCGTGTTATAGATACTGCCGGTTTGGAAGTAAAAACGGCTTTGTCAAAGGCTATGTGGGCACAAACACAAAAGGCCATTGAAGAAGCAGACATTATCTTGATGGTTATTGACGCAAGAAGCGAAATCAATCCTTTGGATAAAGAATTGGCAACTGATTTGCGCCGTATCAAAAAGCCGGTTTTTTTGTTGGCGAATAAATGCGAAGCCGCAGAACAATACGTTGCCGCAACTGAAAGTTATGTATTGGGATTGGGTGATCCGATTGCTGTTTCTGCCGAACACGGATTGGGTATGTCGGATTTATATCAAGCATTATTGCCGTATATTCCAAAGGTCGAAAAAAATGCAAACAAAGAAGATGATGTTGATGACAAAAAGGAACGTCCTTTGAATTTGGCCATTGTCGGTCGTCCAAATGTGGGTAAATCAACTTTGGTCAACCAACTGTTGGGACAAGAACGTATGTTGACGGGTCCCGAAGCGGGCGTGACACGTGATGCCATTTCCGTTCCGTTTGAATGGAAAGGCAATAAAGTTATTTTAACGGATACCGCCGGTTTGCGTAAACGTGCAAAAATTACGCACTCATTGGAAAAAATATCCGCTGCGGACAGCAAACATGCTTTGGATTATGCGGAAGTCGTTATTGTTGTTGTTGATGCGGCAAATCCGTTGGAAACACAAGATTTAACGGTTGCCCGTAAGGTTGTTGAAGAAGGCAGAGCTTTGATTTTGGCCGTCAATAAATGGGATACGGTGAAAAATCAAACGGCGGTTAAAAATACAATAAAGGAACGTTTACATAATTCTTTGCAACAAGTCAAAGGATTGCCGGTTATTTATATTTCCGCCAAAACCGGTATGGGTATGGATTTGCTGATGAAAGAAGTTTTCCGTATGTACAGGGTATGGAATAAACGCGTTCCTACGGCAAAATTGAATATGTGGTTAAAGTCCATGACGGAAGCAACTCCGCCACCTTTGGCTTCGAACGGTCGGCGTATTCCGATGAAGTATATGACGCAAGTCAATACCCGTCCGCCAACATTTGTTATATTCTCATCCAATCCGGACGAATTGCCGGAATCATATTTGCGTTATTTGTCAAACGGACTTCGAAAAGATTATGGTTTGGATGGTATTCCTATTCGTATTTCAATGCGTAAGCGTGCCAATCCGTATGCAGATAAGAAAAAATAAATTAAACTTTTCGACCAAACAATTTTTCAATATCGGAAACTTTTAATTCAATGTATGTCGGGCGACCGTGAATACATTGTCCCGATTTACCGCAAGCTTCCATTTGTCTTAAAAGCGCATTCATTTCAGCAACTGTCAGAACACGTCCGGCACGAACGGAACCATGGCAAGCCATACGTGCGCAAATGGCTTGGATTTTATCTTCCAAAGCGGTTGTATCACCGAATTCTTTGAACGTATCTAACATATCAACAACTAACCCTTTGATATCCGTTTTATCCAACAGAGCAGGGATTTCGCGCACAATGACCGAATCCGTTCCGAATGCTTCCATAACAAAGCCGAATTTTTTTAATTCTTCGCTTTTACTTGTCAGCAAATGGACATCTTCTTCATTTAATGAAACAATTTCCGGAATAAGCAAAAGTTGTGTTTCCATTTTTGTTTCAAGCGCCGTGCGGATTTTTTCATAAGTCAAACGTTCATGTGCGGCGTGTTGATCCGTGATAATTAAACTGTTTGGTGTTTCGGAAATAATATAAGTTTCCATAACTTGTCCGCGCGCCAATCCCAAAGGCGGAAATTCATTTTCTGTCACGGGTTCGGGCGGAATTGTTTGTTCATAAGAAACCGCTTTTGCCGAATAATAATCGTTCATTTTGAAAGGTTGTTGTGCTTCATAAGAATCTTGCAAATCCCTTATTTTCGGCTTTTCAATGAAGTAATTGGAACGGGTGAGACCGGTGTTTTTCCCGCTTTCATAATGATGTTCAGGCAAAATTTGCGGCGCCGCCTTTTCCAAAGCCCCAAAGCCGATAGTCGTTGATGTTCTGTGTCCCGCTTGTGCCAATGCAGCTTTGACGGTTGTCACAATTAAAGCACGAATAACGGCACTATCTTTGAAACGAACTTCCGTTTTTGCAGGGTGAACATTTACATCAACTTCCCGTTGCGGTACGGTTAAAAATAAAGCAGCCACAGGGTGTCCGCTGTCAACCCCCAAAAGCCCTTGATAAGCACCTTTTAAGCAACCGGCCAACAGTTTGTCTTTTACCCAACGGCCATTGACAAATAAATGTTGTTCGGCTGATGTCGAACGGGTATAAGTCGGCAACCCGACGAATCCGTGAATTTTGAAACCATCATGTTCGCCGGTAACTTCAACGGCATTTTCTTTGAAGCCGAAACCGATGACTTTTCCGACACGTTCCAATAAATTATCGGTTGCCGGATAAAATAAAATTTGCTTTTTTTCATCGGATAATTTGAAATTTACATTCGGATAAGCCATAGCCAATCGGTTTATGACATCTTTGATATATCCGACTTCTGTCGGTGTCGATTTTAAAAATTTCAAACGGGCCGGAGTGGCAAAGAATAAATCTTTAACTTCCACCTTTGTGCCACAGTTAAGGGCAGAGGGGGATACTTTGCTTTTAACACCGCCTTCTACGGAAATGGACCAAGCGTTTTCAGAATCTTTTGTTCGGGAAGTAATTGTCATGCGGGCAACAGAACCGATGGACGGTAATGCTTCACCTCGGAACCCGAAAGATGAAATAGCAAATAAATCATCTGTCGGCAATTTGGATGTGGCGTGCCTTTCGACAGCAATTTCCAAATCATCTTTGCTGATACCCTTACCATTATCCGTGACGGATAAATATGATTTACCGCCATCGCCCAACATAACTTCGATTATCGAAGCGTCTGCATCTAACGCATTTTCAATCAACTATTTCAATGCGGAAGCAGGGCGTTCAATAACTTCACCGGCGGCGA
>JAGBRF010000091.1 GCA_017632555.1 Alphaproteobacteria bacterium
ATGATAAAACCGGTTAATTTTTTTGATATCAACATGGGGCAAATGCCGACAACATTGCCTTTATTGCCGTTGGCGGATATGGTTTTAATGCCGGACGGCAAATTTTCCATTCGCTTGACGGATTTTCGCCAAATTTCAATGATTTTTTGGGCGTTGGCACACGGGCGTATGGTGGCGACTATTCAAAGAAAAAGCGATAAAAAAGTTTACAGCAAAGGTTGTGCCGCACGTATTTGCGGGTTTAACGAAAACGAAGATGACAGCTTGATGGTCTATTTAATGGGCGTTTGTCGTTTTGATGTTGTGCGCGAAGATGTTTGCGATTCTTATCCCGTTGTGGTGGTCAATTATGCACCATTTGCATCGGATATGACTCCGGCTCCGGAAATTGAAAAAAGGTCCTTGTTATACGCTTTGGACATTTACTTGAAAACAAAACACATCGATATCAAAGTTGATTTGTTGGAAAACTTACCGGTCAGACGATTGGTGGCAACAATTGCTTCCATTTTGCCGTTTGAAGCACCGGAAAAACAAGCGTTATTGGAATGCGGGGATTTGCAACAGTGCGTTAAAACTTTGCAGACGATTTTAAGAATGAATACAGCCATAGATGATGAAGAAAAACGGGGGCGTAAATGTTAAAAAAATTAGCTTCTCTTTTGAAAATTGCTTTGGAATTATCTTTGTTGACACTGTTGGTGCTGATTTTACTTTCTTATGATGCCACGGACGAATCGTTGAACGTTTCTTCTTCAAATGCACAAGTGCATAATTATTTGGGCTTTTTCGGTTCTTATGTCGCCGATTTGTTTATGCAAATTTTCGGGTTGGTTTCATGGTTGTTTGTCGTATTCGGATTTGCACACATTTTATTCAAAATCTTGCATTATCAAGTCAGTTGGTTATGGTTAAAACGTTTATGTTGCGTTTTGTTGGTTTTCTTGTTGTGCTTTTTGTTTTCGCAAGATTCGGATCAGGGCGGTGTAGTCGGATCTTTGATTTATCGGTGCTCTTTCTTGCCGGTATTTCCTGTTTGGGCTTTGGTTTTGTTGTGGGTGTTGTTTGTCGCCGGTTTAATTTACGTGTTGAATATGCCGGTAAAACGTGTTGCTTTGTGGGTTTATTATTATGCTTGCGTGTTGAAAAATAAATTGATAAAGGGCAAATCGGACGGGGTCGTCAAGCCCGTTTCAAAACCGGTTGCTCCACCAAAGAAAAAAGCGGCAAAACCCGCCGAAGCGAAAAAGGCAAAAACACCGATAGCTACCCCTGTACGCAAAAAACAAACAGACGGATTTATTTTGCCGTCCGTGGATTTGTTGGATGAACCCAAAGCACAAAGCAAAGACAATTTGACACGCGAAATGATGGATAACATTTCACGCAAATTGGAAAGTGTTTTGGCTCAATTCGGTGTAAAAGGAAAAGTTGTTCGCGTCAGCCCGGGACCTGTTGTGACTTTGTATGAATTCGAACCGGCGGCGGGTGTTAAAACGGCACGTGTTATCGGATTGGCGGAAGATATGGCTCGTAATATGAGTGTTGTTTCCGTTCGTATGGCGGTTGTGCCGGGAACTTCGGTTATCGGTATTGAAATTCCGAATAAGACACGTCAAACCGTGTATATCAAGGAAATTATGAACACCACGGCCTTTACGGATAATACGGGCACATTACCTTTGATTTTGGGTAAAAATATCGGGGGTAATCCGGTGTTGGCGGATTTGGCAAAAATGCCACACTTGTTGGTTGCCGGTACAACCGGTTCCGGTAAATCCGTTGGTATCAACACGATGATTTTATCTTTGCTTTATCGTTTTACGCCCAGCCAATGCAAATTGATAATGGTTGACCCGAAGATGTTGGAATTGTCTATTTATAACGGCATTCCGCATTTGTTGACACCCGTTGTGACCGAACCGGGCAAGGCCGTTGTGGCGTTAAAATGGGCGGTTAAAGAAATGGATGACCGTTATAAAGCAATGGCAACAATGGGTGTTCGTAACATAGAAGGTTATAACAAAAAAATTGCCGACACCATTGCGGCGGGTAAAACTTTGACACGCCAAATTCAAACGGGTTTTGATCCGGAAACAGGTCGCCCGATTATTGAAACACAAGAAATGGATTTAACGCCGTTGCCATACATTGTCGTGATTGTTGATGAAATGGCTGATTTGATGTTGACGGCGGGTAAAGATGTGGAAATTGCTATTCAGCGTATTGCACAAAAAGCACGTGCTTCGGGTATTCACTTGATTATGGCGACACAACGTCCGTCAGTTGACGTGATTACCGGAACGATTAAATCCAACTTCCCAAGCCGTATTTCTTTCCAAGTCACCAGCAAAATTGACAGTCGCACGATTTTGGGCGAACAAGGTGCTGAACAATTGTTGGGCAGAGGCGATATGTTGTTTATGCCGGCGGGTGTAAAACCGGTTCGTTTGCATGGACCGTTTGTCAGTGATGATGAAGTCGAACGCGTGGTCAACTTCTTAAAATCACAAGGTGAAGCACAATATAACGAAGCCGTCACAATTGACGAAGATACGGACGTGCCTGTTGATGAAGGCGCCGTATTTGACCGCACAGCTATGGGCGGTGGCAGTGGTGGTGATTTGTATCAACAAGCCGTTGATATTGTTTTGAATGATAAGCGCCCGACCATCAGTTATATTCAACGTAAGTTGGGTATAGGATACAATCGCGCGGCAGATTTAATCGACCGTATGGAACAAGAAGGTATTGTATCTAAAGCGTCACCTACCGGTCGTCGTGAAATTTTGGTTGGAGATAATAAATGATAGAAAAAACACCATTTGATGAAAAAATCGAAACGGAACGATTGATTCTGAAGCCGTATGACAGGACATTTGAATGTGCGATTATGCTCTATAATGCAATTAAAAATAATTGGGATTTTTTAACACGTTTTTTATACAAAATGTTAAACACAAAATCACCGGAAGACGAATACGCATGGTTAGTTTCAATGTCTGAAAAATGGAAAAACATGGACGGCCCGTGTTATTCAATTTGGACAAAGGATGGTAAGTTTGTCGGTTCCTGTGATTTGCATAGTATGGATTATGAACGGCAGACGGCTGATGTGGGTTATTGGCTGCAACAAGAATATGCCGGAAAAGGTTATATGACAGAAGCTTTAAAGGCTTTGGAAGATAATTTTTTTGCACGCGGTTTTAATCGTTTAACAATTGTTATGGATACGGAAAACACACCGTCCGAAAAAGTGGCTATTCGTTGCGGATATACAAAAGAAGGTGTTATGCGTCAATGGCATTATAATCCGACACTTAAATCTTTCCGAGATATGTATTTATATTCAAAATTGAAATCAGAATGGGAAAAACAAAGATGAAAAAAATAATTTTAGGAATTCTTCTAAGTTTATTTATCACACCGGCTTTTGCTGTTGTGCCAAAGGAATTTGATACAAAGGAAAACAGAGTCATTTTGAACAAAGTGGAAAAAATGTTGCACAGTATCAAAACAATGAAAAGTCGTTTTTCCGAATTTACCAGTAAGGACGGGGACTTTATGAAACACGGTAATTTTTACCTGTCCCGCCCCAATAAAATGCGCTTGATTTATGATGCTCCGTCTGATATAGAATTTGTCGCTGACGGTATGTATTTTATTTATTATGACAAGGGCTTTGATCAAGTTTCTTTTTTGGAAATTGACCAAACTCCTGCGGCGATTTTGTTAAAGCCGGATTTTACTTTTGATGACCCTGAATTTACGGTGACAAATATTGTTCAGGATTTGGACGAATACCATATTTCCGCCGTTAAAACAAAAGAACCGGAATTGGGTGAATTGACTTTGATTACGGGTATCGATCCGGTTGATTTTCGTCAATGGGAATTGGTTGATGCAAAGGGTATAAAATCAACAGTCGGTCTTTATGAAACCGAAATGAACAAACCCGTTGATGAAAGTTTGTTTGTTTTCAAAAAGAAAAAATAATTATTAAAGCGATTCAAAAATCTTTTTAATGTTTTCCCAAAAAGCATTTGTTTTCGGGGTGGATTTTCCGGTATCTTCGGCATCAAATTCTTCCAACAATTCTTTTTGACGTTTGGTCAAATTTGTCGGTGTTTCCACATTCAAAGTCACGTATAAATCACCCCGAGCCGAACCGCGCATAATGGGCATACCGCGTCCTTTAATTTTAATTTCCGTTCCGCTTTGTGTACCGGCTGGAATTTTAATGGTTTCTTTTTCATCGTTGCCGTCAATGGTCGGTATTTGAATAGAACCGCCCAACGCCGCCATAGTCATTGAAATAGGAACCGAGCAATATAAATCTTGTTCATGACGGGTGAATAATTTGCCTTCTTCAACCATGATAAATACGTATAAATCACCGTTTTGTCCACCGTTTAATCCGGCTTCACCTTTACCGGCCAAGCGCATACGAACACCCGTATCAACACCGGCAGGGACAGAAACTTCCAACACTTGTTTTTGTTTAATGCGTCCCGTTCCTTTGCAATCCAGACAAGGCTTTGTGATAACGTGTC
>JAGBRF010000092.1 GCA_017632555.1 Alphaproteobacteria bacterium
TCCAACATTTCATTTGTTTCATCGCCCATACGGTTTAAGAATTTTTCGCGCATGTTCAAAACGTCAAGAATGTAAGAATAAAGCTCAAAAGGTGGCATAGCATCGGCTTTTTTCAACATATTTTTCAAAACTTCATAGATGTCTTTACGTTTTAAAGCGACTTGCGACCACAAAGAATTACCACCACGATTGTATGCCAAATCAAATAATTCTTCTTCCGAAATACCGAACATAGGGCTTTTCAAAATTTCCGCCAAAGATAAATCATTGTCCGGTAACAACAGGAAAGATGTCAAAGAAATCAAATCCATAATGGCGATATGTTTGTTTAAAATCAATCTGTCAACACCGGCAACGGGGACGTTTTCTTTTTTCAAAGCACGAACCAATTCAAACACGATTTCCTGACGATCACGACTGCGGACCAAAATCATAATATCAGAGGGACGAATAGGGCGATTTTGTGAAATCAACTTTTCTTTTTTGAAAATCATATCGGCTATTCTTTTGGCGATTTTGGCCGATAATCTGGCCGCAGAAGATGGTTTTATTTCGTCCGTTTTTGATATTTCCCAAGCGTCTTCTTTTTATTTTTTATCATAAGGTTCAAACGGCCAAACTTAAACCAATCCGGCTTGTCCGGTTCGATAAGCATAATGGGTACCGTCTTCTTTCGGATTTAAAATACCATGGCGGGAAGATGGCTTTTTCAACAGTAAATTGACCAAATCCAAAACGGCTTGGGTGGAACGGAAAGAAATGTTCAACGGAATATCATTGAATTCATTTTCCGAATCCGTTATTCGTTTTGCGAAAAATTGGCGCATTCTTTCAAATTCTTCGGCATCAGCGCCTTGGAAACGATAAATGGACTGCTTTTTGTCACCAACCGCAAATAAAGTACGGATTTTGTCGGCCTTACGTCCTTCGCCGGAAAAGAATTCTTCCGATATAGCGCGAACAATTGCCCATTGGTTAGGGCTGGTGTCCTGCGCTTCGTCCAACAAGATATGATCGATACCGCCATCTAACTTATAAAGTACCCACGTTGCCATATCTTTTTCTTCCAACAAAGCACGTGTTTTTAATATCAAATCTGTATAATCTAATACATCAGCTTTTTGCTTTAACATATCGAAATTACGTAAAACTTCGAAAGCAACCATCAAAAATGCGCTTGTCGCCGAAGCAACTTTCAGGGCATTTATTTTATCCAAAACTTCCAATATCTGATTGGCAATTTCAATTTCTTTTTCATCACCTTTTTTCAAAACGGCTTTAAGGATTTCATTCTTTTGAGTCAGATAGTTCTTTTTATAAGCATCAAAGTTAGGCCCTTGATAAATCGTTTTTATTATATCATCTTCCGTCTGATCGACTTTAACACCCAAACTTTCATATATTTTGCTTTGCAAACTTTGCAAACTCATATTTTCGTCAAGCAAATGTTGCAATTCCATTTGATTTTTACGGATATCTTTTAACAAATCCAGCAAGCTTTCTTCATTCAAATGTTCGGATAAAACGTGCATTTGCGGTGAAAAAGCGGGATTTTTCAACGTTTGAGCAATAGCCGTATTCAACAATTCAGCCGTTTCGTTTTCGTCAATAACTTCAAAGGACGGGGAAATTCCGGCTTCCAAAGGAAAACGTTTCAATATACTTTGGCAAAAGCTGTGGATTGTCATAATTTTCATTCCGCCTTTTGTATCCAAAACTCTGGCAAACAAACTGCGGGCAAAGTCAATTTTCGAAGATACTTCTTCGGCCGTTTGACCGGTCAGTTTTTGCAATTCTTTCGTCAATTCGGCATCATTCAAGCTCATCCATTCACGTAAAATTTTGGATAAACGGTTTGCCATTTCGGCCGCAGCCGCCTTTGTGAACGTCAAACACAAAATTGTTTCCGGCGCATTTCCAACCAATAACAAATGCAAAACACGATCAGTTAAAACCTTTGTTTTCCCTGAACCTGCCGATGCCGAAACCCAAGCGCTGATATAAGGGTCCGAGGCTTGTCTTTGTGATTCGTTTGCTTGTTCGGATAAGGTCAATTCTGTCATGATTCTTCCTGTTTATCTTTTGTTTGCCATTCAGCTTGTCTTTCCAAATGAGCATAATTGTTATAATTTTGAGCCTGTTCAGCCTGCGGATAAGCGGAATAGGGTGTTTTCTTATCGAAATACTGGAAAAGCAAATGGCTTAAATTATTAAATGTTTTTTCCCAAAATTCAGATAAGAGTTCATTTTTATTATCCGGTGTAACATTTTTGATTTCACCGGCTTTTTCACGACCGATTAAACGCCAATAACTGATATTATCAACGGTATATCCTTCTTCGGGAAGTTCTTCAAAGCACCCGTTTGTAAGCATAATGGCTTCCAATGGTAATTGTGGTGCAAACCCCTCATAAACTTGAGTTTTCGAAGGGGCATAACCGGTTTTGTAATCAACGATAGATGTTTCTTTATCGCCCCAAATATCAATTCGATCGGCACGGCCATTGATTGTTATATTCATATCCGTACCCGGTATGTATACTTTCATTTTTGCCGAACATTCAGGTATTGTTTTAAGCGAGTGTGTTTCATTATTTGCCCAAACAAACCATTCCGCAATTCGTTTGAAACGTTCCCATTCAAAAGGATTTTCATTCGGATAAATACTTTCTTTGGAAAAGAATTTTTCCGCTATTTGTAATAATTCTTCAACCGTTTTACAATGTTTTTCTACAAACTCTGCCAAGCTTTTATGAACGGCGTTTCCAAAGTCAAGCGCCAAAATGGACGTATCCAAATCGTTCAACTTTTCCAACTTCAAAATCTTTTGCGCATAGATGGTATAAGGATCTTTCAACAACGTTGCAATATCAGAAATGGAATATTCTGTCGGTCTGGCTTTAACCGGCGGAGTGGGTTTAGGGCATTTTGCCGGCTTAAAACCTTTTACTTTTTCAATCAACGGCAAGAATTTTTCATTTTCAGTATCCAAAGGAATATCAGCACTTTGCAAAACTGCGTCTAACCTTGCCCACCAACGAGAAGGAATAGTGGGGCTTCCGTCCACCTTTAATGAACGAATCATAACCACATTTGGTGCTTGCATTAAATGCATAAAATCCTGTGCCGAAACGCCGATTTTTTCTTCCGGTGACGGCAAACCGCAAGCTTGACGCATCGGACGATTTATCCAAGCGTCTGTCCCCGGTGATTGCGGAAAAGTCCCTTCGTTCATACCGGCTATAATAACCAAATCGGGTTGTTGTAAACGGGCTTCAATCGGTCCCAATACGTCCAAACGCGGATGCATACCGTATTTCGGACGAACCGTCACAGTATTCAAAACCGCCGTTAAAAATGCAGGATATGTAATCGGATCAATATCCCCAACTAAATCGGCAAAATTCAAAAGTTCGGTTAATAATTGGCTGGCGGCTTCACCGGCTTCCTTATCCCACAAACGTTCCGCGCCGCTTTTATCGGCACTGGTTGCCAAACTTTGTGCCGTTTCCAAATGTGTTTGTAAGATCAACCTTAAAGATTGCCGTACCGGATTAACAAATAAGTTCATAAACGGAGTTAAGTCAGTTTTCA
>JAGBRF010000093.1 GCA_017632555.1 Alphaproteobacteria bacterium
CGGCGCATTGTTAAAGGGAAGTGCGAAAGGGGCAGATGCCTATGTTGCTTTTGACCAAGCATGTGAACGTATTTCAACGCAATTGCGTAAATACAAAAATCGTTTGGCGGAACATAAAAATGAAAAATTCGAAATGGTTGATGTTTCCGTTATTGAAAACGAAGATGAAGAAGAATTGATGACGGGTACAGCACCGGTTATTATTGCCGAAATGCAAACGGAATTGCCGATTTGCTCTGTCAGTGGTGCTGTTATGCGTATGGATTTGGCTGACTTGCCGGCTTTGATGTTCCGTAACTCCGCACACGGTGGTTTGAATATGGTTTATCGTCGTCCGGACGGCAATATCGGTTGGGTAGATCCGAAAACAAAAGGTTAAGTTATGAAAATAGCTGATATTTTGAATTTTGCGCGCATCCAATTGGATGTTCCGGCAACAAGCAAAAAGCAAGTTTTAGAAACAATCGCTAAATTGGCAACTGCTTCAACCGGTTGCGAACAACAAATTATCTTTGATGCATTGGTTGAACGCGAACGATTGGGAACAACGGGGATTGGTAAAGGCGTCGCTATTCCACACGCCAGATTGGCAAATTTAAAGGATTTGTATTGCCTGTTTATGCGTGTCAATCCCGCGGTGGATTTTGAAGCGATTGACGGAAAACCGGTTGATTTGATTTTCTGCCTGTTGGTTCCGGAAGAATCCGGTGCCGATCATTTAAAAGCATTGGCTCGAATTTCAAAACTGTTACGTAATGATGAAATTTGTGCAAAATTACGTGCTGTAAGAGATGCAAAAGATGTTTTGATGCTGGTTGATCAAGCGGATAACGAATAAGCGTAAAATGTAAATTAAACTCCCCCATGTTGTTGTGGGGGAGTTTTTTTATGATTTTAAATAAAAAAAAGAGCTTTACGGATAAAGCCCTTTTTAAAATAAGTAATTTTAAACAGAATTAGTTTGACTTTTTTGCTTTCAAAATGCGTTTTTTAATTTCTTTTGCTTCTTCTGTCAAACGGCTGTTTGGAGTGGATAACAAATAATTATCTAACCCGCCATTGTGTTCAATTGTTCTTAAACCATTTGCAGAAATACGAAAGTGAACCAAATTGCCCAAAATTTCGCTCATTAAAGAGACGTTTTGTAAATTCGGCATAAAACGACGTCTTGTCGCATTTTTTGCGTGGCTGACTGTATTTCCGGCTTGAACACCTTTTCCTGTTATAGGGCCACGCTTTGCCATTTTCTAAATCCTTTCTTACATTACAATATAAACGTGAGATTTTCTTTTACATGATTCTTTTTGAAAAGTCAATACTTTTTTTAAAAAATTTACATAAATTTAATCAAAAGGAAGCTTCCAATCAGCAAAATCGCAAATAATATGGAAAGCCAACCCAAATTTTTTTCAATGTATTCTTTCATCGGTTTGCCCCATTTATACAGCAACCATGCGATTAAAAAGAACCGCATTCCGCGTGAAATTACGGACGCTATTGTGAAAACAAACAAATCCAAATGGACCGCCCCGCTGGCAATAGTCACGATTTTGTATGGGAAAGGCGTTGTGCCGGCCACAAATACAACCCATGCGCCCCATTCGTTATACCAATCTTTGAAATCGGTAAACGCCTTCATCAAATGCCATTTTTCCAATAACGGCGTCAAAACCGCTTCGTCCAACAGATAGCCGATGGAATATCCCAAATAACCGCCCAACACGCTGGCAATTGTGCAATAAAGCGCCAAACGGAATGCTTTTTCCCTTTGTGCCAATACAAGCGGAATTAAAAAAATGTCCGGCGGAATCGGAAAAAACGAACTTTCAATAAACGAAATGACAACCAAAGCCCATACGGCATTGCTTTTGGCGGCAATCGACATGGCCCAATCATACATTTTTTTGATTATTTTGTTATAAAATTCTTTTATCATTTTCGTTTCCTGCACTTTTTTATATCAGAAGTTTGAAAAATAATAAAGTATTATTTACAGCTTTTTTGCGGTAAGCGTTTCAAGAAAACAAAAAGCAAGCCGGCGGCAATAACGGTTGTCACTGCATCAACAATCGGTTGCGTGTAAATGAATCCGTTGAATCCGTACAAAGCGTTCAAAATAAACAAAAGCGGCAGGAAGAAAACAAATTGACGCACCAACATTAAAATAAATGCCAGTTCGGCTTTTCCGGTGGCTTGGAACGTCATCGAAATCATAAAGTGTATGCCAAACAACGGCATCGCCCAAACAAATGCCCGCATCATGATGAAACCCTTTTCAATGACTTCTTGA
>JAGBRF010000094.1 GCA_017632555.1 Alphaproteobacteria bacterium
CGCATTGACTTTTTGATCAATAAAGCAAATCAATTCAACGGCCAAATAAACTGTAATAGCCAAAGGTGCCGAAACTAAAATTCCGGTTAAAAAATAGCTTTTTAAAGTTTTTGTTTTTCCTTCCATATTTAATGTTCTCCTTATTTATCTGTTGGTTCGGGATGAATAAAAAATTCACAGTTCGGTATAAATTCTTTTAATTCATTTTCCAAATGATCGCACAAATCATGTGCGTTTTTTAGGCTGTGTTCGCCGTTTAATACAATGGAAAATTGAACAAACGATTTCATACCGGCGTTGCGGGTTCTTAAATCACAAATTTGACGAATATCTTTATGTTGTAATACGATTTTTTTAATTTTGTTTCGCATTTGGGGCGGTAATTCTTTGTCCATTAAAATGCTTTGAACTTTTGAAATAATCCGATAGGCGCTGTAAAACAAATAAAATGCCACAAACAAAGCAAATAAAGAATCCACCCATTGCCACCCTAATAAGTAAGAAAACAGCATGGAAACAATGATACCGCTGTTCATTATAATATCGCCGGTATAGTGCGAATTATCCGCATCTATGGCCAATGAATGTGTCGTCCTGATGACGTAGCGTTGAAAACAAATCAAACAATACGTCAGCAAAATGGATAAAAGCATAACACCTAAACCGACATCAAGCCGTTGTAAAGGTGCCGGGTTTAAAAATCTGTGTCCCGTTTCAAATAATAAAAACAAACCAGAAAATGAAATAATAATTCCTTGCGCCAAACCGCCCAACGCTTCCGCCTTTCCATGTCCGAAACGATGTTCTTTGTCGGCGGGGACCAACGCTTGATGAATGGCAACCAAGCTGACTATTGAAGCACCCAAATCCAAACCGGAATCGAACAAACCGGACAACAAAGACAATGAGTTTGTCATAAAAAATGAAATGACTTTTACGATAATCAAAACAACGGCCATAGCTACGGAACAGTAACTGGCAAGGCGCATCAGTTGCTGTTGTTTTTTTTCGGGTAATTGTGGCTTTGAATGATTTGATACCATGTTGTCCTCTTCCTTCAAATATATATTTTTTTTATAAAAAAAGCTATAAAAATTTTTAAAAGCTGTGGATTTTTTCTTTTTTCTGACATATATATTAGTAAAGTATGTAGCAAATCGAGGAATAAAAATGTCAGACTTATATCAAACATTGGGTGTTTCAAAAGGGGCCAGCACGGCCGAAATAAAAAAAGCTTATCACAAATTGGCGCGGACTTGCCATCCGGACGTAACGAAAAACGATCCGAAAGCGGCCGAAAAGTTCAAGGAAATTTCGGCGGCCTATGATATTTTGGGCGATGAAAAAAAACGTCAACAATATGATGCCGGCGAAATAGACGAGCAAGGCAAACCCCGCGCGCCATTCGGTTTCGGTGGTGGCAGTGGCGGATATGGCGGAAATCCGTTCAGGGGGCGTTCTTATTCTTATCAGGACATGGGCGGTGCCGGTGGTTTTGAAGGATTTGATTTTTCTAACTTGTTTGGTGGCGGAGCCGGTGGATTTGCTGATTTATTCGGCAATATGGGACGTTCATCGGGTGCTAGATCGCGCCGTCCGATGGAACAAGATGTTTCATATTCTTTGACAATAGATTTTGTTTTGGCAATGACGGGCGGAGAAACTTCCGTGCGTTTGTCCAACGGTAAACAAGTGAAAGTCAAAATCCCCGCCGGTATTACGGACGGTGCAACTTTGCGTTTGCGGGGACAGGGCGAAAACGGTGGTGATGCCTTGATTAAAATCAACATTGCTTCTCATCCGCATTTTAAACGCAACGGCAACGATGTGGAAATGACTTTGCCGATTACGTTAAAGGAAGCTGTTTTGGGTGCAAAAGTGACTATTCCGACATTGACGGGCGCCGTTTCATTGACTGTTCCGCCCAATACCAGTTCGGATAAAATCCTGCGCTTAAAAGGAAAGGGCGTTCCAAACAAAGGTGATTTGTTGGTGCGGATTCAAATTTTATTGCCGGATCATCCCGATGAAGATTTGGAAAATTTTGTAAAGTCGTGGAAACCGAAATCACAAAATCCGCGCCCGTTCTTTTAAATAAAATTTTTGTCTTGAAAGTTATAAAGATTTTCTATAAAATGCCATAAATAAAAAGAGGTTTGAATATGGCAGAGCAGAAATTTTTGATTATTAAACTGGGTGCCTTGGGCGACTTTATTTTGCAATTGGGTTGGGTTTTTGCGTTGCACAAAAAATATCCCGATGCGCATTTTACGTTTATGACAACAAAGCCTTTTGTACCCTTTGTTAAATGTATGCCGTTTATCGAAAATATCATTGTGGATAAGCGTCCACGTTATAATGTCAAAGACTGGTTGGATACTTGTAAAAAGGGAATAGCCGATACCAAATGGGATATGATTTTTGATTTACAAGCATCTAAACGTACGAGTAAAAAATATTTTTCTTTGGTTCGTTTTTTGTCGCCATTTTCGGTGCATTGGGCTTACTTGTCACCGGAAGGTTTCACCGTTTTGAACGTGGAAAAAAAGCATCGTTTTACGATGGGGAAATTGACGAAAACATCAATGTCTTTTGCGCCAATGCCGATAGATTTATCTTTTTGCAAAGGGGAACAAAAGAATTTCCATTTATTGCCCGAAAAACCGTTTATGTTGCTGATACCGGGATGTTCGGCATTGCACCCTTATAAACGTTGGCCGGCGGAAAAATATTTGGAATTGGCTTTAAGGGCCGAAGAAAAAGGAATACCCACCGTTGTTTTGGGAACTGATGCGGAAGCAAAGGAAATTCAGACAATCTGCCAAAATTCAAAGGCGGTCAATTTCCAAAGCAAAGCGTCTTTGTTGGATATTCCGGCGTTGGCGGCACGTTCTTGCGTGATTGTCGGAAATGATACCGGTCCGGTTCACATGTCTTGTTTTGTGCAAAAACCGGCAATTGTTTTGTTTTGCCAAAGAACAGCCCGTTCAGCTAATAAAATGGCAAATATTACCAATTTAGTTGCGGATCAAATAGAAGATATTTCTGTTGATGCCGTTTGGAAAGAAGTTCAGAAAAGTATAAAATGCAAGAAAGATTAAATGTTATTTTAGATCGTTTTTCAAACGTACGAATTTTGTGCGTTGGCGATATAATGTTGGATCGTTTTATCCAAGGTAAAGTCGAACGTATTTCTCCGGAAGCGCCCGTTCCCGTTTTTCAGTTTGTTCAAGAAAAACAAATGTTGGGCGGTGCCGGTAATGTCGTTGCTAACTTACACGCATTGGGTTGTAAAACTTTCTTTGTCGGTATGGTCGGAAAAGATGAATGCGGATCCGAAATCGGCTCGTTGTTAAAATCGTTGGACAGTGATTTTTATTTGCAAGAATCCGATTTACGTCCGACAATTATCAAAACCCGTTTTATCGCCGGTAATAATCATATTTTGCGTTTTGACAAAGAAAAAAATGTTCCGTTGACATTTGATGAAGAACAAAATTTATTATCTAAATTGCAGGGTGAAATAAAGAAAGCGGACATTGTTTTGTTGTCCGATTATGCAAAGGGTGTTTTGTCCGAAGCCGTGATAAAGGGAATAATAAACGCTTGTCAAAAAGAAGGGCGTAAGACTTTAATCGATCCGAAAGGTGCCGATTATTCAAAATATGCGGGTGCTTTTTTAATTAAACCGAACCGCAAGGAATTGGAATTGGCTTCCGGGTGCGTATTGGATTCATCGGCGGATGATTTTTTGAAAAAAGTCAGTGATGCGGCATATCAGGTTCTGAATAAATTTTCAATTCAAAATATGATTGTTACGTTGAGTGAAAAAGGAATGCTTTATGTTCCGCAAGACCCGTCAAAAGAACAAATTTATTTATCAACTTATGCACGGGAAGTTTTCGATGTATCCGGTGCGGGTGATACGTCTTTGGCAACGTTGGGTGCGGCTTTGGCGGCCGGTGCCGATATTCGCGATGCGATGGAATTGGCAAACACGGCTTCCGGCATTGTTGTCGGTAAGTTGGGAACCGCAACCGTCAGTGTTGATGAGTTGAAAAATAAATAAAAAAATCCCCCCGAATAAAACGAGGGGATAAATTTTCCTTCAAATTTTAAAGTTTATATGTTGCTTGAACAAATTCGTCAAAAACCTGACTGCCTTTTAATTTGGCTTTAATGCACGGATTGTCGTCTTTGAACAAACGAATACCTTTACCCAAAATAACGGGAGCAATTGTAATAACTGCTTCATCCAACAATTTTTCTTTTAATAAAATATTGGTAATTTCAGAGCCACCCAAAAGCCAAATATTTTCTTTGGAATTTTTCTTCAAATCTTTTATGCGACCCATAATGTTTTCATGAATGAACGTGACATTCTTTTCTTTTTGGCGCAAATAATGTGTGATGACATAAACATCTTTTTCCTTAAACAACTTCGGTTGAGTTTCCTTTAAGTAATCATAGGTTTTACGTCCCATAACAACAGAACCGACAGAATCATAAAATTTTTTGAATTCCGGATCAGCTTCTTGTGCTTCGAAAACAAAATCGCTGTTGCCGTCTTCGTCCGATATAAAACCATCAACCGATGTGCAAATATGTAAAATTACCTTTGTCATAAGAAATCTCCTTTTCTACATAAGGGCATTATGGATTGCTTTATTTCAAAAATCAAGAAGTTTTTATACTAATTTTTCAAATAATGATGTTTGACGCATTGCTTCCGCCGTGGCCATCGCACAGGAAAGAGCCAAATTCAACGAACGTTCATCGGGTTTCATCGGGATACGAATGCGTGCATCAACTTTGTTGTGAACGTTTTCGGGAACACCGGCGCTTTCACGACCGAAAAGCAAAATATCATCAGTTTCAAATTTGAAAGTCGTATAAGGAACGGACGCTTTTGTTGTCAATAAAACAAGTCGCTTTCCGGGATTTGTTTGCAAAAAAGTTTCCCAAGACATGTGCCTTGTCACATCGGCTTTGTCCAAATAATCCATTCCGGCACGTTTCAATTCTTTGGAATTCCAAATAAAACCGCATGGTTCGATAATATCCACAGGTAACCCGAAACAAACAGCCATACGCAAAATCGTTCCCGTGTTTTGCGGAATGTCGGGTTGATAAAGCGCTATTCTCATAATTGTTTCAATCCTGCAAATGTGTTGCAAGTCGGACAAGAATCCCGCCAAATGTTTGTTTTATATCCGCAATGAGTGCAAACATAATTTGATGACGGATTCAGACCGGACATTCTGTCAATCCACTTTTGTGCTTCGTGAATGTTGTGGTTTAAGTTAAACTCAATTTGCGCCATTTTAATGGCAACATTTACGGTCATCGGATAGCTTGCCAAATAAGCGTTTAATTCTTTTTTGGCTTCACTCCACAATTTTGCATTGATTGCCGCTTCGGCGGTTACCAAAAAGTTTAACTTGGCGTTCGGATTGTTTTCGCACAATTTCAAAACGCGTTTATATTGCGCCAAAGAATTTTCCCGCAAGTATAATTTAAGGTAAGCGTAATATACATCGAAACTGGGTTGTTCTTTCCAAGAATCAAAGTAAATTCTTTCCGCTTTTTTAGGCTTTTCTTTAACCGCTTCCAATGCGGCGGCCGGCAAAGCAGGGCATAGTTTGAAAGCGTCCCAACCTTTGCCCAATTCGATTAAAAGAACGGCCTTTTGATAAATGTAATCTTTTTCGGAAACGGCCTTTATTTTGCGCAAAGTTTCCAAACAAGAAAGTGCTTTTTTCCATTCTTTGTTTAATGTGAACAAATTAAAAGCTTCTTTTAATATCCATTCTTTTTTCGGATCTTTTTCCAATAATTTTTCGACTTCTTCGGACGCTTTAATAATTTCCCCGCGTCCGATGTGTTCGTTGATTAAACCTTGCCAACCGGCTTGTGCGGTTTGCGGATTCTTTGACATTTGTTTGTAAATAGCCGAATCGGTTTTGGACAACGCTTTTAACATTAAAATCAAGTCAGCATCGGAAGAATCGTATTTTTGCAACTTTTCAATCAACTCGGCATTATCGGCCAAATTGTTGCATAAGATGTTGCTTAAAATTTTAATGGATAAGTCTTTGACTTTTTCAAAACGTCTTTTTTCAAATGAATTTTTTATCCAGCGAATCCAACGGAAAGGAAACAAAATCAAGTGGACTGCCAGTATCAAAGCCAATATCAATCCGAAACAGAAGGCAACAGACGTTTCGACAACATAACCGAACCATGTGATTGAAACAAAGCCGGGATTTGCCACCAATACCCATGCACCACAGGCAAAGACAAGCGCATAAATAAGCCAAACTAAAAGTTTATACATATCTGTTTCCTTTCATTATTTTTGTAAATAGCCGTTGATAACTTTTTGCATTTCGATATATCGTTTTGCGTTTTGAACAAAATTTATCAAAAATTGTTTTGACGAATCCGGCAATTTTTCAATGTTGGTAATGGCAAATTCAAATTGTCCGTCATTTACTTGCTGACGGATTAAGAACAGCAAATTATCCGGATTGGTTTCTTGATCGTCCACATCCTGCGGATATACGTGAACAAGGGATTTGAAAAAGTTTGTGCACTTTTGATTCCATGAATCATTGTCTTTGCCTGCATAAAGTGAATTTTGCGCCATTTTCAGTTGCGATGAAAACATTTCTTTTAACCCTTCCGCTGTGGCAATGCCACCCAAAGCATAATCCCCCAATTTTTCTTGAACTGTCAGGGCAAAAGAATCTGTCGGATTTTCCTTTAACAAAGCATCAAGGCTTGCCTTAAACGGTTTTCCGTTATGAATTTCGTTTACCAAACGAGCCGTCAGCATATTGGATTTTTCGGAAGAAGACGTTTTTTCCTTTAAGCTTAAATTTTCCAATTCCAACTGATGAATTTTTTCGTTTAACTCATCTAACGACTTTTTTTGTGATAAAATGGTTTGTTCTTGTGCAGAGCAATCTGCCACAGGGGTCGGTTCTTCCTTTACTTCCTGCACAACCGGAACGGGTCTGGGTTCAATCGGTCTGAAATCCGGGACTTTTGTTTCAAGTTTGGGTGTGACATAAGATACCGATGTTTGTGTCAAGTAAGGATAAAGTGCCGCAACCGCAACACAAAATATAAAGATGGCAAAAAAAGAAAGCGATTTTGAATAAACTTTTTTTTGTTCTTCCGTTGGTTGATTTTCCACCGGCAAAACATTCTTTTCTGCCGGTTTTGATACTTTATTTTTCTTCGTTTCTTTTGTCTTTTTTTGCATAAGAACCTCCATCGATTTTTTATAATACTAGCACTCATCTTTTAAAAAGAAAAGAGCAAACGGAAAAAAAACAAAAATTTTTTCTTTTTTCGTTGTATTTGTATTTTTTTTGTTGTAAGTATAAAGATACATCGTGAAATTTTTGATATGGAGATAAATTATGAACTTTTTTGATAAAATAACAAGTTTGTTTTCTTCCGATATGGCCATCGATTTGGGAACGGCAAACACCGTTGTCTATGTTCGTGGTCGTGGAATCGTCTTAAACGAACCGTCAGTTGTTGCTATTGCCGAAACAAAGGGTAAAAAGCACGTGATTGCCGTTGGTGACGAAGCCAAACAAATGTTGGGCCGTACGCCTGGACAAATCCAAGCAACCCGTCCTTTGCGTGAAGGCGTGATTGCCGATTTTAACGTTGCTGATGAAATGATCAGAAGCTTTATTTATAAAACGGTTGGTCGTAACAGTTTGCATCACCCGATGATTGTTATTTGTGTTCCGTCCGGTGCAACGGCGGTGGAACGTAAAGCCATTCGTGAAGCGGCTGAAAATGCTCGTGCCAGAAAGGTGTTTTTGATTGAAGAACCTATGGCGGCCGCTATCGGTGCCGGGTTACCTGTATCAGAACCGTCCGGCAGTATGATTGTTGATATCGGCGGTGGTACGACGGAAGTTGCCGTTATTTCTTTGGGTAACATTGTTTATTCCCGTTCCGTTCGTGTCGGTGGCGATAAATTGGATGAAGCTATTATCAACTACATTCGCCGTAATCACAATTTGTTGGTTGGTGAATCTTCTGCCGAAAGAATCAAGAAAGCTATCGGTTCGGCTTCCATTCCTGAATCCGGCGAAGGCGAAAAAGTTGAAATCAAAGGTCGTGACTTGGTCAATGGCGTGCCAAAAGAAATCGTTGTGACGGAACGTCAAGTTGCCGAAAGTTTGGCAGAACCGGTCAGCCAGATTGTTGAAGCCGTTAAGGTTGCCTTGGAACACACAGCACCTGAATTGGCGGCGGATATTGTCGATCGCGGTATTGTTTTAACCGGTGGCGGTGCATTGTTGAAAAACTTGGATCAAGTTTTGCGTCAAGCAACCGGATTGCCTGTCACGGTTGCGGAAGACCCATTGACTTGCGTTGCTATGGGAACCGGCCGTGCTTTGGAAGAATCGGCAAAATTCGAAAATATTTTAAGCTCTGATTATTAAAGGAGAGTACATTGAAAGAACACCCAAGCCGTCTGCGACTTTTGAAAAGACTGTATCGGCAGTTTGGGTTGTACTTTTATATCTTTCTTGCAGCATTGTTGATTTTGCTTGGGGTTTCAAAACACCCGGTTATCAGCCATGTTCGTGTCAGAATTGCCGACTTTTCGGTGCAGGCGGTCAATCTTATTTATAAACCGTTTGCTGGTTTGGGTTATTTGGGCGAATATATCAGCGAATATATTAAAGTTCACGATGAAAACGTCCGTTTGAAACAAGATAATCAAAAGTTGTTGTACTGGATGCGTTTGTATGAACAAGCCAAACAGGAAAATCAACTGTTAAAGAAAACAATACAGTTCGTAACGCCTGTGCAGGCAAGACATTGGAGCGGATATATTGTTGCTGATAACGGTGGTATTTTTTCGCGTTCCGTGTTGGTTCGTTTGGGCGAAAAGGACGGGATAAAAAAAGGATTGGTTGTTTTATACAATGAAGGTCTTTTGGGTCGTATAGAAGCAGTCGGAAAACATACATCACAAATTTTGTTGTTGACGGATTATGCTTCACGCGTTCCCGTTTTGGTCGGTAATAAAAGGTTTTTGGCGATTGTAGAAGGGGATAATGCGCCTTTGTTGAAGTTGACGGCTTTGCCGGAAGGGGCGGAAATTTCGGTCGGAGATTATGTTTCAACATCCGGACACAGTGGGGTTTATCCGCCGGGGTTGGCCGTTGGAACGGTTATTCGCATTGAAAAAGACGATGTTTGGGTAAAACCGTTTGTCAGTCGGGAAGATACCCCTTATGTGACGGTTGTGGATTACGGTTTGGACGGGTTGTTGAATCCGTCAAATTGTCCGGAA
>JAGBRF010000095.1 GCA_017632555.1 Alphaproteobacteria bacterium
ATCTTTCAAAGCTTTACCTGGACGGAATTTTGGTTGTTTAGATGCAGGGATCTTAATCTTTGCGCCTGTGCGTGGGTTACGACCTTCTGTTGCAGCACGTTTTGTTACAGCAAATGTACCAAAACCAACAACACGGATTTCGCCGCCTTTTTTCAATTCAGTTGTTGTTACACCAAAGAAAGCATCCAAAACATCAGCTGCTGCTGCTTTAGAAGCATTAGCTTTTTTTGCCACTGCGGCGATCAATTCATTTTTATTCATTTAAGGACTCCTTATTTAAATTTAGTTAATACATAAACCCTAGTTTTTGGCTGTTTTCAGCCAACAAATAAATGTTAGGGCGTTTTTTATGATACGTCAACATAAAAAATGATTTTTTTCTTGATTTTTTGCGCTTTTTTTACATAAAAAGCATTTTTTAGTGGATTATTTTGAAAAACAAGCACATTAAAAGTTGTATTTTGACACAAAACCACTAAAAAAGCCAAGAAATGCAAATCAATTCAGCGCATTTGCGGATTCGTTTGTCGATTCGCAAACAGGAAGATCCGCCGGCAAAGGAATCAATTCTTTTGTCAAAGCATATTCCAAAACTTCACGAACATACGTTACGGGGATAATTTTCAATCCCTTTTTGACGTTGTCTGGAATTTCGGCCAAATCTTTTTGATTTTCGGACGGAATTAAAACCGTCTTTAATCCGCCACGCAAAGCGGCCAATAATTTTTCCTTTAATCCGCCAATCGGCAAAACACGTCCGCGCAAAGTAATTTCACCCGTCATGGCAACGTCTTTGCGAACGGGAATTCCCGTCAAAGCCGAAACCAACGATGTGCACATGGTAATACCGGCGGACGGACCGTCCTTTGGTGTAGCACCTTCCGGTACATGAACGTGGATATCATTCTTTTCGAATACGGAAGAGGGGATACCGAACATACCATGATTTGCACGAATGTATGAACGTGCCGCTTCAACAGATTCCTTCATCACATCACCCAATTGACCGGTCAAAATAATGTTGCCTTTTCCGGGCATAACAACGGCTTCGATGGACAAAATTTCTCCGCCGACTTCCGTCCAAGCCAAACCGGTTGTGACACCGACTTGATCATCTTGTTCGGCAATGCCAAAGCTGTAACGCGGAACACCGGCATATTTTTCCAAATTCTTCGCATTGATATGAACGGTCTTTTTCTTGCAGGTCAACAATTCTTTGACGGCTTTACGTGCCAAGTTGGCAATTTCCCGTTCCAAATTACGAACACCGGCTTCGCGTGTATACAAACGAATGATTTTGCGAATAGCATCTTCGTCCAATTTGAATTCTTTTGCGGTTAAACCGGCGGCTTTAATCTGTTTTTCAATCAAATGTCGTTTGGCAATTTCAACCTTTTCATCTTCGGTATAGCCGGAAAGTTGAATGATTTCCATTCTGTCCAACAAAGGGCGCGGCATTTTCAAAGTGTTTGCCGTTGTGATAAACATCACGTTTGACAAATTATAATCCACTTCCAAATAATGATCGTTAAAGGTTGCATTTTGTTCCGGATCCAAAACTTCCAACAAAGCAGAAGACGGATCACCGCGCCAATCAGCGCCCAATTTATCAATTTCATCAAGCAAGAACAAAGTGTTTAATGTTTTTGCTTTCTTCATTCCTTGAATAATTTTACCCGGCATAGCACCGATATAAGTCCGGCGATGTCCGCGAATTTCGGCTTCATCACGCATACCGCCCAACGAAGCACGGACAAAGTGCCGTCCGGTTGCCTTTGCAATGGATTGTCCCAATGACGTTTTACCAACACCCGGAGGACCGACTAAACACAAGATAGGACCTCTC
>JAGBRF010000096.1 GCA_017632555.1 Alphaproteobacteria bacterium
ATTCGGCAACGATACCGATAGCGATAATCAAAGACGTACCATTACCAATACCTCGGCTGGTAATTTGATCGCCCAACCAAACAATGAACAACGTACCGCCCAACAAAGAAACAACCGTTGTAATTCTGAACACCCAAACAGATGACATAATCACGGCACTGCCATCGCCCATATTTTCCAAAGCAACAGCCAATCCGTAACCTTGCAACAACGTAATCAAAATCGTCAAATAACGCGTATATTGGGTCAACTTACGAATACCGGCCTCACCTTCTTTTTTCAAAGCAGCTAATGGCTTAAAGATTGATGAACCCAATTGCAACACGATAGATGCAGAAATGTATGGCATAATATTCAATGCCAGAATCGTCATACGGGATAAAGCACCACCGGCGAATGTATCAAACATTCCCAACAAACCGTCTTTTTTTGCAAAAAGATCCGTCAACATATCGGGGTTAATACCCGGTAAAGGAATATATGTTCCCAAACGAAATACCATCAATGCAATAATCGTAAAGATGATTCGTTTTTGTAAATCACCTGCTTTTGCAAAAGCTCCCATAGCGGAAGTTTTCTGTTTTTGAGCCGTTAATAATGTCATTTATAAAACCTCTTTTGTTTAAACACTAAAATATGGAAAGAACATAAACTTTTTTTTATGTTTTTGCAAGCGTTTTTTATGTTTTTTTTATAAAAAAATTCATTAGTGAAATGTTTACAAAAAAAGGGGCTGATTTTCACCAGTCCCCTTTTGTCTTTTTTGATAAAAGCGTATCAATTAAGCTTTCTTTTTTGGTTTAAAACCTTCCGGTTTTTCGTCAATAATAACTTGACCACCCAATTTTTCGATAGCTTCTTTTGCCTTTGTCGAAATACCGGCAACGTGTACCGTTACTTTGGATTTCAATTCGCCCTTACCCAAGATACGAATACCGTCTTTTGCACGGCGAACAACACCCGCTTCCATCAAAGAAACAGCATTGATTTCTTTTCCGGCATCCAAAGAACCTGCATCAATTGCAGCTTGTAAACGGCTCAGGTTCACTTCAACATAATCCAAACGGAAAATGTTATTGAAGCCACGCTTTGGCAAGCGCCGATAAATCGGCATTTGACCGCCTTCAAAACCATTGATGGCAACACCGGAACGGGAAGTTTGTCCCTTTACACCGCGACCGGCAGTACGACCCTTACCGGAACCGTAACCGCGGGCGATACGCATACGTTCTTTACGTGCGCCTTCATTATCACGAACTTGATTCAGTTTCATTTTATTATTCCTTTACTTCTGTATCAGCAACTGTTTCTTTTGCGGAAGCATTACCTTCACGGCGGGAAACAATATCACCGACTTTTTTGCCACGCTTTGCAGCAACAACACGCGGAGAGTTCACAGACATCAAAGCATTAAAAGTTGCACGAATCATGTTATGCGGATTTTGTGAACCTTGTGATTTTGCAACGATATCTTGAATACCCATTGTTTCAAAAACAGCACGCATTGAACCACCTGCGATGATACCAGTACCGGCAGGAGCTGCACGCAAGATAACCTTACCTGCACCATAATGACCCATCACATCGTGATGTAATGTTCTGCCTTCACGCAAAGGAACGCGGATCATAGCATGTTTTGCGGCATCTGTTGCTTTACGAATAGCTTCCGGAACTTCACGAGCTTTACCTGTTCCAAAGCCAACGCGACCTTTTTGATCACCAACAACAACCAAAGCTGCAAATGCCATACGGCGTCCACCTTTTACGGTTTTCGCAACACGGTTAACGTGCACTAACTTATCGACAAATTCTTCTTGAACTTTTTCGACTTTAGCTTCGTCTTTACGACGATTTTGATTATTTTCTGTACGAGCCATTTGCATCTCCTAAAATTTCAAACCGGCTTCACGGGCAGCATCTGCCAACGCTTTGACGCGTCCATGGTAAATGTAACCGCCACGATCAAACACAACTTCACTGATACCGGCTTTGGCAGCGCGTTCGGCAATCAACTTACCAACAGCGACAGCACCTGCAACGGTAGAACCCTTTTCTGTAATTTCCTTATTCAAAGAAGACGCAGAAAGAAGTGTTTTTCCAGCTTTATCGTCAATGATTTGAACAGAAATGTTCTTTTCGGAACGATACACTGATAAACGTAATTTATCAGATGCATTTTTCTTCAAGCCGTAACGTACACGAGCTTTCCGACGTTCAAATTTAATATCTGATTTATTCATTTTCTTAATTCCTATTTCTTCTTGCCTTCTTTACGACGGACTGTTTCTTCAACGTACTTCACGCCTTTACCTTTGTAAGGTTCAGGAGAACGGAAAGCACGGATTTCGGAAGCAACTGCGCCGACCATACGCTTATCCATACCGGAAATTTCAATTTGTGTTGGTTCCGGACAAGCAATCTTGATGCCTGCGGGTGCGTCATAGTCAATATCATGACTGAAACCCAAAGACAACTTAATGCCCTTTCCGGTGGCTTGTGCTCTGTAACCGACACCGATCATTTCCAACTTACGAACAAAGCCTTCTGTGACACCCTTGACCATATTGTTCAAGTTTGCACGTGTTGTTCCCCATTGCATACGACATTCTTTTGTGTCTGCAACCGGTTTCACAATGACTTCGTTATTTTCTACTGTCACAGTCACTTTATCGGAAATAGCACACTTTAATTCG
>JAGBRF010000097.1 GCA_017632555.1 Alphaproteobacteria bacterium
TTCTTTTATTTCTTTACGTTCTTTCCATTCGCTAAACCGAACCTTTAATTGTTGCCAAATTTTGCTCGGGTGACGCTTTAATGCTTTGTCCCACATTTGTTGTCTGCGTTCAAAGTCCTTGACTTTCTTTTTGTATTGGCTTTTACGAACATCCGCATTCATACATTCTTCGCATTTGATAATAAAATCACTGAAAATCAGCTGTTTATCAAACAACTGGCAATAAAATTCTTTTTTTACTAAAAACGGGCAATAATCCGGACAACGTTCTATTTTCATTTTTTAACCTGCCCCCTCATAATAAAGCCCAACGAAATCAACGCCGGAATCATCAAAACACCGGTGAACAAGAAAAAGTTGATATAGCCCATTTCTTCCGCCCAAATACCGCTGTATGCGGCAACAAAAGACGTGGCAACGGCCATCAAACTGGTCAACAGTGCATACTGCGTTGCGGAATAATTTTGGGAACACAAACCGGATAAAAAGGCAATAAACACCGTTCCGCCCATACCACCGACAACATTATCAAAAACGATTGTTGCCATAAAAACTTCCTGTGAATTGCCCAGATACGCCAAAAAAGCAAACGCACAGGACGTTAAAATTTCCACAAAACCAAGTCCGAACAAACACTTTAAAACGGAAATGCGTGCCACCAAAACGCCACCGATGAAAACACCAACGATTGTCACCCACGGACCAAACGTTCCGGAAATTAAAGCAATTTGTTCTTCGGAAAATCCGACATCGTTGTAAAAAGGCACGGCCATTCGCCCCAAAACGGCATTACACAATTTATACAAAACGATAAAAACCAAAATCAACAGCCAATCTTTTCTTTGCATAAAATCGACAAACGGCGCAACCACCATTTGACGGAAAAGATCCTTTTTTTGAACGGCTTTGCTTTGCGGTTCTTTTACAAAAAGAATACCGGCCATACCGACCAACGTCAAACAAGCAACCAAAATATATGCCAACGACCATGAAATACAGGCCGAAGCCATAACAACACCGGCGCCGGAAATAAGTAAAGCAATACGATACCCCAACTGATACGTGCCGGATGCTTCGCCCAATTCATCTTTGGAAAGCGTGTCGATACGCAAAGCATCAACGACTATATCTTGACTGGCCGCAAAAAATGCCGTCAAAAAAGCAAATATAAACGTTTGTAGCGGTATTTGAAAAACCACACCTTCCCGCATATAAGAAAAAGTCAAAGCGTTTGTATTTGGGGCGGAAAAAGCCAATCCGATGATACTTAAAAACAAACCCACTTGAAAAACCAAAGCCCACGCTTTCTTTTGCCCTATTTTCCACAAATAAGGGACCTTTATTTTATCCACAAAAGGCGCCCACAAAAATTTAAACGAATAAGGTAAAAAAACCAACCCGAAAAAGCCGATAATAAACAAAGGTATATCGACTTTGCGCATCCACAAAGACAGGCTGTATCCCAACAAATTATATGGCAAACCGCATGAAAAACCCAAAAACAAGAATATAAAAACTTTCGGGTTCAAATAATTCAAAAAAGCGGTTTTCCAACTTTTCATTTTTTACCCTTCATCAAATGCCATTGGATTAAAGCAATCAAAGCAATTAAAGGCAATGTTGCTTCCGATGTTTCTTCAATCATAATTGACAGAAAATAAGCATCATCACTTAAAGCTTGACCGGTATATTTTACCCAATTTCCATGAAAACGGTCGGCTATTTTTCCAAAAACACCCATACCGCACAGGAAACAAATACTCCAATACATCGGCTCTTTTTTCCAAAAACCGCGCCAAATTTTCGGCGTATATTTGAAAATCAAATAAAACACAGCACCCAATACCAACAACACCAGAGCGCCGGCAATAATTTTTTCACTCAACGGATTTTTCGGGTTGGTAAAAAAGCGCAATTTGATGGCCGTTGTATCCGTGCTGGTCAACCAATGTTGAATACCCGCTTCACGTAAAATGGCGGCTATGTTCAAAAACAACAAAACACACCAAGTCAGTCCGTTGTCTTTGAAATCTTTGCGCAAAAAAATCAAACTTAAAGCCAACAACACATAAAATGTATAGGTGACTATGTCGCAAACATTTCCGTCATCAAAAAAAGTGTCGCATCCGTTTGCCCGCCAAACAATCGCGCCAACACCCAAAACAAGCATGGTTAAAATTGCCGTAATCGGTGCAAAAAGCGGTGATAAAATCCATTTTTTCATTTTTCATTCCCTTATGTCAAATTTGTATAAATCAAATCACAAAAAGACCCTTTTGTCAATAAAAAAAGCCGACCCTGAAAGGATCGGCTTTTGCTGGGAAACAACTTTTTAGAAGCTGTATTGTACCTGTACGCCAAGAATGTTGGAGTGTGTACCTTTGAATTTGGCTGTCGGAGTAGCACCAATTCCCGCTGTTTCCGAAGATAATGCCGTTCTTGCACGCAAATATGCATAAGCGGCATCGAATTGCCAATTATCCAAAACATAGCTGGCACCGGCACTGATCCAATAACGGTCACCGTCAGGAATACGATATGTTCTGCGTTCCGGTTTGTGTGTCGGAGATTCATCATATCCGATACCGCCACGCAACGTTAAATTATCGTCATAGTAATAGTCTGTACCCAAAGCCACAGCCCATGTGTTTTGATAATCATAGTAGGACTTTGTTTCAGCCGGGAATAAACCACCTATGTCGTTTCTGATGGTAAAATCAGGGAAAGATGAAGTCCAGTGTGTCCAACGGACCGTTCCGGACAATCCAACCTTTTGATGAACTTTGTGATATGCCGAAAATGTAATATATTCAGGCAAATCCGGATTGGCGTGAGCCGTACCTGTTTTTGTTATCGCTGCTGTATGTATCTTCATATTACCGTTAGCACGTTGTGCAGAACGTAAATGGTATGCAACACCAACACGTGAATCTTTATCAAATTCATACATCAAACCCAACGTTCCTGTTTGAGCATAACCATGAACGTTAAAGTTGATATCACCACCACCCAAAGCCGAAGCTGATTGAGTCATACGGCCATAAATATAACGCAAAATAGCGCTGGCACCGATTGACCAATGTTCATCCAATTTGTAAGCGGCGGATACGTTGAAATCAACAATCGCCAATTTTGATAAAATGGCATAATCGCTGCCAAACCAATCTGATTTATATTGTGTTTTCAAACCAAACGGGGCATAAATACCAGCACCCACGACAAAACGATCGTTGACGTTATATTGACCGAAACCGGCGGGCATCGGTTGCCAAAATTTCATTGTACCTTCTGCGGTACCGTCTAATTTTTCGACTTTTGATTTAACGCCAATCATATTGACAACTTGTTGTAAGCCGGATTTTTTCTTTAATGTCATACCGGCGGGGTTATAAGCAATAGCGGAATAATCGTCTCCCACGACACCGACACCCGCATAAGAACGACCCAAGTTCGTTACAGAATAGTCATTCAATTGATAACTGGCTGCGTTTGCGACTGTTGAAACAGAACATAAAGCCAAAGCAGCTGCTAAGAATTTTTGATATTTTTTCATTTTTTTATTCCTTTTGTTATTAAAAAAACAACTTATCGTATTTTATAAAAAAAACAAAATCAAGCATTTTTGTCACAAAAGTGTCACATTTCTTTTGTGTTTTTTAAAAAAACTTTAAAAATCAAAGGCTTATCAAATGTATGAACTTTCTGTTAAAGTGTCATTTTGGGGATTTTTGCACAAATTTTAATCAAAAATGGGGGATTATTTATAATTTACGGCACGGATTTTCACACCCGCGCCGCTTTTTGAAAAATAAATGTATATTCCGTTTTTCACCGTTCAAAGACTAACGGCCGCCACGGCTTTTACGGTGGCGCAAGCCAACGGCTGACATACCTTCGTTTTGCGCATTTTCCAACATTTTACCGACTCTGGCATTGTATTTTGCCTTTTTGGCGGCCTCTTCGGCATCTCGTTGGGCTTTTTTCTTTGCGTCCAAAATCATCTTTTCTTGCAATTTCTTTCGGGCGTCTTCCGCGGTTGACAAACCTTTGGAAGCCAATTTATTCAACCAATTGACTGCATCCGGTTTAATCGGTTCATCACTGGACAACATAGCACTGGTCAAAGAAAGCAATTGTTGATTTAACTTTTCTCTTTCTTCTTTGCTCATGCCGTCAAATTGTTGATTTGCCGCTTTCAACAACGATGTGAATTCTTTTTCTGCCGGTGCCGGATCCAAATCGGCATTTTCATCGAAAGCTTCGTTTCTGTTATTGGGTGATTTTCTCACGATTTTTCCTCCCTGTTTCATGATTGTTCTTTTCAATGTTGAATCTGTCATGTTATCCTCCCTTAAAAAATTATTGTCTGCCGGCCAAACGTTTTTTCAACGCACTGACTTGAACTTTTGAAGATTCTTGTTGTTTTTTAACGGCTTCGCCTTCTTTTTGCGGACGGTCGATAGCCGGTCTGTCTGTCGGTCTGTCTTGACCCGGTCTGCCGACAACTTTTCCTTTTCTGTCAGCTGTAACCATTTTTTCTTTTATCGCATCAAGACCCGCTTGTGCGGCAGAATATCCTTTGGAAGCCAATCTTGCCAACATACCGAAAGCTTCCGGTTGAAGCGGTTGATCGCTGGCAACCATAGAGCCTGCAAACGAAGCGATTTGATTGTTTAATTGTTCCATTTCTTTGGCGGTTATACCGTTTGGTGAACGAGTCAACGCCGTTTCCAAACTGGCAGTAAAATCAAAATCACCGGGAGCATGTTCCATATCGACAACATCTTCCTTTTTACCGAATCCGGTTTGACCCATGGTGTTTTCGCTGACCAAATCTTCATTGACCGGTGATTTTTTAACCGGCGTTCCTTGTCTGTTCAAGTATTCTTTTAGTGGCATATCTTTTTCCTCTCTTAAACCAAATCTTCCTTACATTCTTATATTATATCACGATTTTTGTTAATTTTCAATAAAAAAAAGCCCCTTGACGTGAATCAAAGGGCCTTTTTCAAAAAAACTTTAATTATTCGTGTTCTTTTTGTTTTGCGGGGGTGACACCGTCTTGGTGTTTAGCTACTTTATTTAATGTATTTTTCAATATATCAAGGGCTCTTTTTTCTTCCCGCAACCATTTTTTTAATTGTTCGTTGTCTGTGCTTGCTTGCAACTCATCGTATTGGTCAGCAAAAATATCAACGTTTTTGGCAACCAAACTTTGCAAACACCATCTTTTTTGTTCCCATGTTAAAACATCGGATTTCAGACAGAACATGGCCGCAACCGGACCGCAAGACGTGTCGGCACCATTATCAACCAGCGCGCCGATTTTGTCGCAATCACCTTGATAAACGGCAAAAACCAACAACGGATAAGATTCACCTTCTTTTACTTCCGTATAAATCGGGTGCGGGCGTTTTGCGTTTACATCCAAACCGGATTCCAATAAAAGAGGAATATATTTTGCCGGTGCACAAAATGCCGTTTTGAACAAAAAGCTTTCCGTGTTTTCCGCCAATTCGTGTGTGTTGACAAAATGGACGTTGCGCAAATAACTTTTAACAGCTTCTATTGCTTCACGAACCGGACCGTTTTCTTTCATTACATTATTCACAAAAGATGCACCCAAACTGACCGCATTCAAGCAATCAAACCGTTTGTTGTTCGGATCAATATCGTACGGATAACCATTCAAAAAATGAGTTTTTTCTTCCTTTGTTTCTTCATCCACATATAACATCAAAGCTTTGTGTATCAAATTGGATACCATTTTATTTTTATTCATAATAAACCTCTTTTTTTATTAAACGTTTTGAGCTTTTGAAAAACTCTTTATTGGGACACATATAGCATTTACAGATGCTTTTGTCAACTCTTTTTATAAAATCCGTAAAAAAAGTGCTTGACAAA
>JAGBRF010000098.1 GCA_017632555.1 Alphaproteobacteria bacterium
CGGCCAAAGATTGTTCCGATAACTTGTTCGCCGGCAGCCAAGGATTTTTCCAATTCTCCCCATGCTTCTTCACGGCGGGCTTTTTCACGAGATAAGACAACCAAACCATCTTTATCTTCGTATTTGTCGATATACACGTCAATCATGTCACCGACTTTTGGTTCTTCTTTCAAACCTAATTCTTTGATTGCCAAACGGCCTTCAGATTTTAAACCTACATCAATTGTTGCAAAATCGTCACTCAAAGCAACGATAGTACCTTTTACAACAGTTCCTTGCAGGGATTTTTCTTTGCCCATAAATTCGTCTAACAGGGCAGAGAAGTCTTCTTTATTTTCACTCATAATTATTCCTTTACATTTATCAATTACTTGCCTGTTGGCTGGTTCCAACGGTCTTTGTTTAACTTGCCTTTTTATTAATAAAATCGATGGCGCGGGCAAACACGTCATCTATTGTCAAGTCCGATGTATCCAAGATTAAAGCATCATCTGCGGGTTTCAAAGGTGCGGTTGCACGTGATGAATCCCGTTCGTCCCTTTTCTTGACATCGTTCAAGATTTCATCGAATATAGCACAAATTCCTTTTTCTTGCAACTCTTTTTGTCTTCTTTTTGCTCTGACTTCTGCCGAAGCGGATAAAAACAGCTTGACTTCGGCGTCCGGACAAACCACTGTTCCGATGTCGCGACCGTCCAAAACTGCGCCTTTTGCGGGGGTTCCGTCTTCTTTGACGGGGTGCAGGGCAAAGTTGCGTTGAAAATCAAATAAAGCTTTACGAACGGACGGAATAGCAGACACTTTTGATGCCGCCGCACCGCAAACTTCGTTGCGAATCGAAGGGTCTTTTTGTAATTGAAGCATATTTTCGGGGGATAATTCTTTGGCTGCTTTTGTTGCCGCCACTTCATCGGTCGGATCCAATCCGGCATCTAACACGCGTTTACCGACTGCTCTGTATAAAGCGCCGGTGTCCAAATATGCGTAATCAAAAAATTCCTGTAAACGTTTGGCAAGAGTGCCTTTTCCTGCGGCTGACGTTCCGTCTATTGCAATAATCATTTTTCTGTCCTTTCGTTTATTTTCAAAAAATTTTTATAAAAATATCATATTTTTAAATTTTCCTATTGACAAGAAGAAAATATCGTTGCATACGCATATCTTGAAACGTTTATTTATTTGTAAAGGAGTTTATCATGGCAAAACCGGAATGGGGAACAAAAAGAAAATGCTTAAAATGTGGCACAAGTTTTTATGATATGCGCAAAAAACAATTTGTCTGTCCCAAATGCGGTGCAGAATATGATGCACAAGAATTGGATGCGGCAAAATTGGAAGCAGCATTGAAAAACGCCAGTAATGTAAAGGCTTTGGAAAAGGAAATGGACGAAGAAGATATTGTTGCTTCTGTTATCGGTGATACGGAATTCCAAGATACAGACGATTCGTCCGTAGCTTTGTTGGAAGATCCTTCCGAATTGGGTGATGACAATCACGATATGGCGGAAGTGATGGATAACATTGGTTCGGGAAATGACGAAGAATAAAACTTCTTTATTATCCGGTTCGTTGGTCAACAAATGTTTGGTATCTATGCCGGACATGGGTGATGAACGATTCGAATCGACAGTTATTTATATTTGCTCTCATGACGAAAAAAAGGGCGCCATGGGATTGGTTTTGAATAAACCGTGTATGTTGAGCTTTTCGGATGTTTTATCGCAATTGCACATTTCATCAAAGTTGGATAAAAACGCTTTTCCGAAGGTTTTATGGGGCGGTCCGGTTGAACAAATCAGAGGATTCATTTTGCATTCCAATGATTACACCGGATTCGAAACAGAGCAAATAACGGACAGTTTAAGTATTACCGCCAGTATAGATGTCTTATCGGAAATCGCAAAGGGTGAAGGACCGAAAAAATACTTATTGGCTTTGGGTTATTCAAGTTGGGAAAGCGGACAATTGGAATTGGAAATTGCAGGGAATTCTTGGTTGGTTTTCGATGCAACGGAAGATTTTTTGTTTAATTGTCCGGTCAGTCAAAAATGGCAAAAGGCTTTATCCATCATCGGTATAAATCCTTTGATGCTGTCATTGGAACAGGGGAGTGTTTAAAATGAAGTTTGCGCAAGCTTACTTGAAAAACAAAATCGATCGTTTCGAGGTTATGGAGTTGGCGCAGATTATCAGCAATTTGAATTCAAAAGGGTTGCATTTGGATTCTTTTGATTCGGTCGAATTGACGGAAGACGGACACTTAAATATCACCAAGACAGTTCCTGTTAAAAAGAAAGACATCTTTAATTATTTTTCAAAATTGGTAATGGACGTTTTATCTTTGACGAATAAACGGTTGGCGTCTATTTTCTTAAATCATTATCTTGCTTGTCAGGACAATACGGAATTTTATAAATACTTGCCACGTTCCCGCCGGCGTGCTTTTATTATGGCGTGTGGTGGCCTGTCCGGCAGCGGTAAATCCCGCGTGGCGCGTGAAATAGCATCTGAATTGACTTATCCTTTAAGTGCCATTGTTATTCGTGATGATATTGTTCGCAAACAACTGGCAAAGGTGGATTTTGATTATACTTTGGGTGCTGACTGGTACACGCCCGAAAAAGAACGTTTGGTTTATCGTGAAATGCGCCGTCAAGCAAAGCAAGCAGTGTTGGCCGGTTATCCGGTTATATTGGATGCTTTGTTTTATAATCCGGACGAACGTGACAAAGCCATGGATTTGGCAAAACGATTGGGTGTCCGGTTTGAAGGCTTTTGGATGGAAGCGCCATTGGGTATGCGTTCCAAACGCGTGAAAGAACGGATAAACAATCCGTCCGATATGAAAAGTGAAGCGGATTTGATTGCTCAATTATCCGAAGATGTCGGGGAAGTTTCTTGGCGGTATATTTACACATCGGGGACGCGGGAAGAAACGTTGGCAAAAGTTCGATCTTTTTTGAAAAAATATCTTTAATTCCCCCTTGTTTTTTTTCGAAAAAGGAGTATACTATATGAATGTAAGGATTAAAAAACGGAGGGAACAATGAAAATCTTAAAATGGAACATCGATAAAAAAGAAGGTTCGTTCGGCTGTAAAGTCAATAAGGCCGTTCCAAATCGCCTTATTTCTTATAAAACACTTTCAGGCGAACAAATCGTGATGAAATCTTCTGAAATTCGTAAAAAACAAAAGCTGGCCGTTTGTAACGGTTTAGTTGTTAAAGAGTTTAATTAAAAATTCTATCGACCATTACCTTTGTTTGCGGGGAAACGTCCGAAGTTACCGATGAATTCATCGATAATGCTTAAATCTTTACCTGCAATCGGTGTCTCTGTTGTATCGATAGCGACTTTTTTGCCGTCAGCCAAAGATAATTCCTTTATCTTTGATACGGTGCCATCCGGTTTGAAAGTAATCTTTACGATTTTACGTTCTGTTTCTGTCGGCGGGAAGAAAACAAATCTTTCTTCTTTTGATTCAATGTACAGCCACGATTCTTTTTCAAACAATGTAATGGAAGTCGGGGAACCGAGCAAACGTGTAACATCTTCTTTCGTGTGTTTGCCGGCTTTGATGGCGTGAACACGAATATCGGACGGGTTGTCGCCCACCAAGTTTGTAGTGCAGCCAACCAATGCCAAACCCATTAAGATGCAAAAAAAGAAACTTCTGTACTTGCTCATTTAATCCTTCTTTCGTATAATAGATATAATTGATTCCAATAAAAAAGGAAAGTAAAAAATGAAGAAAATTTCAGAAATGTCCCGAATTGTCGAATTACGTGAGCTGTCAACAAAGCCGAAAAAAATTGAATGGCATGCAACAAAGGACGAATGTATTGCTTTGGCAAAGCGGTTAAACATTATCAGTGTGGACGATTTGAACGCCGAAGTTATTATTCAAAAAAATGATATAATCGAAGTTTCGGGCACATTTACTGCGCATGTAAAACAAGCTTGTGTTGTGTCGGGCGAACCGGTCGATGAAACGGTGGAAGATTCTTTTAAAGAATTTTTCTGCCAACATTCACGCCATGAAAACCCGATTGATATAGATATGGATTCGCCGGATATCGAAGTTGTGGAAGATGGTCGCATAGACGTTGGGGAATTGGTCGTGGAATATTTGATTTTGGGTTTGAATCCGTTTCCGCGTAAGGCCGATATACCTTTGGTTAAAGCAGGGGATTTGGACGAAAAGGAAAATCCTTTTGCCGTTTTGAAAAATTGGAAGAAAAATTAAAGTCCCATTTTCTGTGAACGCAGTAAATTTATTTCATCACGCAAGCGAATAGCCGTTTCGAAGTCCAAATCTTCGGCGGCTTTTTTCATTTGTTTTTCCAATTTTTCGATATGCTTTTCAAA
>JAGBRF010000007.1 GCA_017632555.1 Alphaproteobacteria bacterium
ACGTGTTTTTAGGATTTCAAAGAGAGGATTAAAACAACTTATACCCTTGACGAAAGTCAGGGATGTTTTTTTAATAATGCGGAGGAGGGGTTTCTTCCGATAAAGGTTTGACATTTCCGCCAATAGTTTTCTTTATTTCTTTATTTTCCCGTTCTAATTTTTCAATAATACGTGATTGACGAATTGTTTCGGCATTCAATTCTTCGACAGTTCGTTCCAAATTGGCAATAGCCATTTCAATTTCTTTTAATCTTTCTTCCATTTTAACCTCTGATTTTCAAGCATGGTATAACATTTTTATATAAAAAGCAATACTTTTTGCTTGAAATTAAATTCAAAATTATGTATTTTGTATTCGTTATACTTTTTTAGAAAGGACATTTTATTATGAGAAGCAGTAAACTAATTGGTCGCCGGTACAAAGAAAAACCGACAGAAGCACAAATCGTCAGTCACATTTATTTGTTGCGTGGTGCCTATGTTCGACCAGTTGCGAATGGTATTTATACTTTACTTCATCCTGCTTTTCGTATTCAGCAAAAAATTGAAAAGATTATTCGTGAAGAAATGGATGCCATTGACGGACAGGAAATTAAAATGCCTGTTGTTTTACCGCGTGAATTGTGGGACGAAACCGGTCGTTATGATTCGGTAAAGGGCGAATTATTGCGTTTCCAAGACAGAAACAAACACGGTATGTTATTGGCAATGACACATGAAGAAGCTTGTGTTGCTATCGCCCGTAGTGAAATTACTTCATACAAAGATTATCCGTTTATGTTGTATCATTTCCAAACAAAGTTCCGTGATGAAGCTCGTTCTCGTGGCGGTTTGGTTCGTGTTCGTGAATTTGTGATGAAAGATGCTTATTCTTTCCACAGAACACAGGAAGATTTGAATCAATATTATCAACGTTGTGCGGATGCTTACCATCGCATTTATGCGCGTTGCGGTATTCCGGAAGTTGTTGCTATCGAAGGCGATAACGGTATGATGGGCGGTAAAATTTCCCATGAATACGATTTGATTTGTGATGCCGGCGAAGACAAAATTGCCAAATGTTCGGCTTGCGATTATGTAGCAAACGAAGAAGTTGCTTCATCGGTTCAGTTGAAATACAATAATGAACCGGCAAAACCTTTGCAGGAAGTTCATACACCCAACACAAAGACAATCGAAGATGTGTGTAATTTGTTGGGATTAAAGCCGGAACAAACGGCCAAAATGGTGTTTTATATTACTGACAGCGGAAAAATGGTTGCTGTCACGATTCGTGGCGATATTGAAGTCAATGAATGTAAGTTGGCAAAGGTTTTGAAAGAAACTTTCCAATTTGCCAATGATGCACAAATCGAAGCAATCGGTGCTGTTCCCGGTTTTGCAAGCGGTATCGGTTTGCATGATTGCATTCAGGTTGTTGATAAATCCGTGGCTAATACGGCAAACTTGCTTTGCGGTGCAAATAAAAAAGATCACCACATGTATAACTTTAATTTGTCCAGAGATGTGCCGGATGCTATTGTGGCGGATATTGCCTGCGTTCAAGAAGGCGAAAAATGTCCTAAATGCGGTGCGCCGTTGAACATGGTGCGTGGTATCGAAGTCGGAAACATTTTCCAACTGGGAAAACGTTATACAGAGGCAATGCACTTGACATATACCGATGAAAACGGAAATGAACAAACACCGATTATGGGGTGTTATGGTATCGGTGTCGGACGGGTTTTGGCTTCGATTATAGAAGCAAGACACGATAATTACGGTCCGATTTGGCCTTTGTCGGTTTCACCATGGCAAGTTCAATTAAACGCTTTGCAAATGGATAAAGAAGGCATTACGGAAACGGCCGAAAAATTGTATGACCAATTGCAAAAGGCAGGCATCGAAGTTTTATATGATGATCGTAATTTTGGGGCAGGTCCTCAATTTGCGGAAGCAGATTTGTTGGGTATCCCGTTGCGTTTCATCGTTGCACCGAAAGCTTTGGCAACCGGTCAGGTCGAATATAAAGTTCGCGGAACAGATGAAAAAGGAACAATTCCTGTTGATCAAGTTGTTTCTTTTGCACAAAATTGGATTGAACAAGAAATGAAAAAATACAAGTAAAGGAGTAAAAAATGGTTTCGAAACAATCATCAACAAATGAAAAAACAAAATCTTCCCAAAAAGGACCGGGAAATAAACTGTCCTTTTCCGAATATTTGACAGAAGTTTTAAGCAGAGTCTTTTTATTCACAATGAAGCACACGGTTATCGTTGTTTCAGTGTGTTTGTTGTTATATGCTTTTACATATCTTCCTGATTTCAAAACTTGGTTGAATGATTTACAATCTGAATCCACAAAAGTAAACATTATGCGTTCAATGCGTTTAGATGTTTTGGCAAAAGCTATTATCTTCTTGCTCATCACATTGAATGTGTTTAAGTTCTTGAAAAACTTTGTTGGTGAAACATTGTTAAAGCACGCTTCCGTTGATGCCGGTGTTCGTTATTCAATTTCCGTATTGATCGGATATTTGGGTTGGGTTGTTGCCACTTGGGGCGTCTTGTCAATCTTCGGATTAAATATGGATAACTTGGCGATGTTCTTCGGTGCCTTATCAGTTGGCTTAGGTTTTGGTTTACAACACATTGTCAATAACTTCTTTTCCGGCGTTTTGATTTTGTTCGAACGTCCGATTAAAAAAGGCGACTGGGTCAATGTCAATGGTAAAGAAGGTATCGTAACAAACATCAAAATTCGTTCTACCGAATTAAAAACATTTGATGAAACTTCTGTTGTTATTCCGAATGCGGATATTTTATCCAATTCTTTGGTAAATATGACGCATACAGATGTGTTGGGCAGAGTTGTTATCAATGTCGGTGTTTCTTATGACAGCGACTTGCACAAAGTTCAACAAATTTTGTTTGATTGCGGTAAACGTCACCCGAATGCCGAACCGGGAAGGGATCCTTCCGTATTCTTACGTGAATTTGGTGACAGTTCAATCAATTTTTCTTTGATGGTTGTTATTTCTGATGTAATGAAAAAATTGGCAACCCAAAGCGATATCATGTTTGACATTTATGATTCTTTTGAAAAAGAAGGTATTGAAATTCCATTCCCGCAACGTGTAGTTCATATTAAGGAGAAAAAATAATGGAATTCTTAATCAGTATCGTTTTCGGATATTTTTTAGGTTCCGTTCCTTTTGGATTGGTGATTGCGTATTTAGCCGGATACGGTGATATTCGCAAACAAGGTTCCGGAAACATTGGAACAACAAATGTTTTGCGTGTTACAAAGCGTAAAGATTTGACTTTGTTGACGTTGATATTGGATGCCGGTAAGGCCGGTTTTGCCGCATTGTTGGCAGAATGGTTCTTTGGTTGTCCTTTAATGGAATTGGTTGCCGGTTTTGCCGGAGTGTTAGGACATAACTTCCCGATTTGGTTAAAATTCAAAGGCGGTAAAGGTGTTGCATCAACTTTGGGTATGATGTTGGCAACTTTCCCGGCTGTTGGTTTGGCCGCTTGCTTTACTTGGGTCTTTATGGCTTTTGTTTTCAAATATTCGTCCTTGTCTGCGTTGACTGCTTTGACATTGTCACCGTTTTACGCTTATCTTTTCGGTGGAGAAAATAAAGCAGCTTACGTATTGGCGTATGCCTTTTTGGCTTTGTTGTCGATGGTTCGTCACCGTGCAAACATTGAACGTTTGATAAATAAAAAAGAAACTAAAATCAATTTTAAAAAGAAAAAATAATAATGCGAACAATAAAGCTTTCAGAAGAAGAAAAAATTGCATGGTTGCGTTTGATTCGAAGTGAAAATGTTGGTTCTGCAACATTTGAATCATTGATGCGCTTCTATGAAAAACCTTCTGACGCTTTGAAAAACTTGGGTGATTGGGCCGAACGCGGCGGTTCCAAAAGAAAAATCAAAATTTGTTCCGAAAAAGCGGCTTTGGAAGAAATGGAAACCATTCAAAAAATGGGGGCGGTTTTGATTTGTTCCTGTGAAGAAAATTATCCGGCATTATTGAAAAGTATAAAAAATCCACCCGCTTTAATTACTGTTTTGGGACAACAACAAATTTTCAAAACACCGGCGGTTGCTTTTGTCGGTGCTCGTAATGCTTCCTTAAACGGTAAAAATTTGACACGGAAAATGGCATTTGATTGTGTTCAAAACGGGATCAGTGTTGTTTCCGGTATGGCTTTGGGAATTGACGGGGCGGCACATGAAGGTGCGCTTTCCGCCAACAATGAAAAAGCCGGGACAATAGCCGACTTGGGAACCGGTATTGATGTTGTTTATCCCGCAGAGCATAAAGATTTATATCAGGAAATAAAAGAACGTGGTATCCTTGTTTCCGAATTTCCGTTGCAAATGCGTCCGACAGCATCAAACTTTCCGCGGCGAAATCGTTTGATTTCCGGATTATCCTTGGGAACGTTGATTGTGGAAGCAAAGGATAATTCAGGTTCTTTAATCACGGCTGAATTTGCAAAAGAACAAAACAGAGTTGTTATGGGTGTCCCGGGTTCGCCTATGGATGACAGAAGCGTTGTCCCGAATGCTTTGATTAAAGCCGGCGCTGTTTTAATTCAAAATGCACAGGATATTATGTCCGCCATTAAACAAGCGCAAATCGAACAAGATAATTTCTTTTTACATGAAGGAAAGAAGAAAATTGAACTTTATCGTTTCCCCGATGAAGACGAACTTAAAGATGCGCGTTCACTTGTTTTATCGGCACTTTCTGCAAATCCCGTGTCAGAAGATGAATTATGTCGACAATTATCCTTGCCAGCGCAGGTCGTTGGTGTTATCTTGTTGGAATTAGAATTGGCTGGTCGTATTGAAAGACACTCTTTGGGGCGTGTTTCTTTGCTGTATAACCCAGAAGATATGAAAAGTTTGGATCCGAAAAAAATAGAATGGATGGAAGATTAAAAGGTGAATAAATGAAATTAGTAATTGTAGAATCTCCGGCAAAAGCCAAAACAATAAACAAATATTTGGGAAAAGATTATCAAGTTTTGGCCAGTTTTGGGCATATTCGCGATTTGCCGGCAAAAGACGGTTCTGTTTTGCCTAACAAGGATTTTGCAATGACTTGGGCTTCGGATGCAAAAGGGGAAAAGCACATTAAAGATATCATTACTGCACTTTCAAAAGCTGATGAAGTTTATCTGGCATCCGACCCGGATAGAGAAGGGGAAGCCATCGCTTGGCATATTGTTCAAGAATTGACTAAACGTAAAAAATTGAATATTCCGTATCATCGGGTTGTCTTTAACGAGATCACAAAGACCGCTGTGACGGAAGCTATGAAAAATCCGCGCGAAATAGATATGAATTTGGTCAACGCTTATTTGGCCAGACGTGCTTTGGATTATTTGGTCGGGTTTACATTGTCGCCTGTTTTGTGGCGCAAATTGCCGGGCAGTAAGTCCGCCGGTCGTGTGCAATCGGTTGCTTTGCGTTTGATTTGTGAACGTGAAAGCGAAATCGAAGCTTTTAAGGCGCAAGAATATTGGACGTTATCAGCCCAAATGGAAACGGCTTCAAAGGAAGATTTCAAAGCCGTTTTAACGCAAGTTGACGGTAAAAAGTTGGATAAGTTTGCTATCGGTTCCGGTGAAACGGCAAATGCGATGATGCAAAGGATTAAGTCTTCCGCTTTCCATGTCGGCGAAGTTGAAAAAAAGCAAGTTAAACGTAATCCGGCACCGGCTTTTACAACGTCCACGTTGCAACAGGAAGCGTCCAGAAAATTGGGATTTTCCGCCAAAAAGACAATGAAAACAGCGCAAGAATTATATGAAGGTGTTGAAATAAACGGCGATCGTGTTGGTTTGATTACTTATATGCGTACTGACGGCGTTGCATTGGCACAAGAAGCCGTTGAAGCAATGCGTGCTTTCATTGAAAAAGAATATGGTAAAGATTATTTACCGGAAAAACCGCGCTTTTACAAAAACAAAGTTATAAATGCACAAGAAGCTCACGAAGCTATCCGTCCGACAAACATCAATCGTACGCCGGAATCGGTCGCTGCCTTTTTGGATAAAGACCATTTGCGTTTGTACGAATTGGTTTGGAAACGTGCATTGGCATGCCAAATGGAAAGCGCTGTATTAAACAAAGTTGCTATTGATATTCCGAATACGGACAATTCTTTGATTTTACATGCAACGGGACAAACAGTTGCTTTTGCGGGCTTTATCAAAGTTTATAAAGAAGACGTTGACGATGAAAAAGAAGAAGAGGGTGGTTTATTGCCTTTGATGAACAAAGGTGATGCCCTGACTTTGTTGGATGCTACAACGGAACAACATTTCACCGAACCGCCTCCACGTTATTCGGAAGCAAGTTTGGTAAAGAAAATGGAAGAATTGGGAATTGGCCGTCCGTCAACTTATGCTTCTATTCTGTCCGTCTTACAAGAAAGAAACTATGTTGTATTAAACAAAAAACGTTTCGTTCCGGAAGAACGGGGTCGTATCGTAACGGCATTTTTGGAAAATTACTTTAATCAGTATGTGCAATATGACTTTACGGCAAAATTGGAAAGTTTGCTTGATGATATCACATCGGGACAAGCTGATTGGAAAAAAGTTTTATCGGACTTTTGGCGCGACTTTTTCGCAACTATTCAAGAAGTATCGCCCTATAAAACGGCAGATGTTTTGCAAAAATTGGATGAAGCTTTGGAAAAGCATTTGTTCCCAACACCCGAAAGTCGTGTTTGCCCCGATTGTGGCAAGGGCACGCTTTCTTTGAAAGTCGGACGTTACGGCGCATTTATCGGATGTTCGAATTATCCGGAATGCAAATACACACGTCAATTTTCAAATTCGATAGCCGAAGATGAAGAAAAGCAAAGTGATGATGAAGCAAAACCTTTGGAAGAAAATCCGAGTCGTGTTTTGGGTAAAAACGACAAAGGTTTAACCGTCTATGTTCGAAAAGGTCCTTATGGTTGGTATGTTCAAGCCGGCGAAGGAAAAGACGCCAAAAGAATGGCTTTACCGAAAAATTGGAAAGCGGAAGACATTACTTTGGAAACGGCGGAAGGTTTGTTGGCTTTGCCACGCATTTTGGGTAAAAATCCCGAAACGAACGAAACGATTGAAGCGTCAATCGGGCGATTCGGTCCTTATGTTAAATGTGGCAAGACATTTCAATCGTTGGGGGCTTCCGATAATGTATTGACAATCAATTTGGAACGTTCATTGGTATTGCTGAAAGACGGCAAAAGCAAAGCCAAAGACGAATCGATTTCTTTGGGTGATTATC
>JAGBRF010000099.1 GCA_017632555.1 Alphaproteobacteria bacterium
AAACCATTAAAAGAAAGGGATTGGGATAAAACTTGGGGAACAATCCATTTTGATAAAGACACAGATAAAATCATTTTGGAAAAAGCCGAGACTTTATTAAACAAAGGCGTTGATATTGATATGGCGGTTATTCAAAATTATAACCGAACACCCTTGATGTGCGCCGTGACCGCCGAAAAAACAAAATTTGTTGACTTTTTGATTTCCAAGGGTGCCGATGTTGATAAAACAGATTCTTACGGTTTTACGCCGTTGATGGTGGCCTCTGTAAAAGGTAATAAAGAAATAGCCGAAAAACTGCTCAACGCCAAAGCCGATGTGACAAAAAGACGAAAAGGTATCAGCGCTTTGGATATGGCAAAAAAATACGGACACGAAGATATTGCTAACTTACTGACGGCGGGGATAAAAAAACTTTCTGTTTTGGCAAAATCACGTCGTGCCGGTCGATAAAAATTTTTGATTTACCCCTTTTCATTTTTGGCAAGCAAGTTTTTTAATAAAAAGCTTGACGGGACAGGACAAAGAAAGTAAAATTAACCCCGAAAAAAAGGGCTTAAAGGGGTAATTATGGAAAAAGAACAAGATAAAACGGCTTCGTCACGCCAATTATTAAAGCAGTTGCGGGAAATAATGTCCTCTGACATTGGCGTTCAAGAAAAGCTAAACCGAATCGTTTACTCTGTCGCAAAGGGAATGCACACAGATGTTTGTTCTTTTTATTTACTGCAACCCGGTGATATTTTGGAATTATTTGCCACATACGGATTAAGGCAATCCGCCGTTCATGAAACCAGTTTACGTTTGGGCGAAGGTTTAATCGGTGAAATCGCCGTTCAAAAAAAAGCGCTTTCATTTGAAGATGCTTGGCATCACCCCAGCTTTGTTTTCAAACCGGAAACCGGCGAAAAAATGTTCCAAACTTTAATGGGCGTTCCTGTTTTGCAAGGTTCGAATTTGCTGGGCGTTGTTGCCGTTCAAACGGAAGACGCTTATGTTTATTCGGAAGAAGAAGTCGAAACAATCGAAACCGTGGCAATGTTGATTGCTCAAATTTTGGGTTCCGTTGATTTTGAAAAACAGCAAAATACCCTGGTCAAAGTGCATAAAGACATTCGTTCCCGTGTGGAAGGTGTCCGTTTAATGTCGGGAATGGCGGTCGGTAAAGCCTTTATTCATTCCAGAACGGGACGCATTAAAAACTTGATTTCTTCTGGCAACGAAGCTTTGGAATTGGATAAATTGATGCACGGCTTGGCCGATATGGACAAAGCGTTAAGTGATACTTTGGCCGATGCTGAAATATCCGATGAAGATGCCGAAATTTTTGAAACTTACCGTATGTTCACAAAGGATAAAGGTTGGATTCAAAAAATGACCGACTATATCCACGCCGGATTTACTGCGGAAGGGGCGGTTCAAAAAGTAGCCGATGATATGACCGAACGTATGAGTATGATTACTGACCCGTACTTAAAAGAACGTATCCATGATTTTCAAGATTTGGCCGATCGTTTATTGCAACATTTAGCCGGCAAAGACATCAAGGCGAAAAATAAAAATTTATCCGATAACACTATTTTGGTGGCTCATTCTATGGGACCGGCGGAATTATTGGACTATAACCGCGAAAAAATCAAAGGTATTATTTTGGAAGAAGGTTCACCGACCATGCACGTTGTCATTGTTGCAAAGGCGATGAACATTCCCGTTATCGGTGGCATAAAGGACGTTGTCAATACTGTCGTCAATGGCGATACAATTGCTTTGGACGGTGATAACGGTTATATTTACGTCAACCCGGTGGAAGACATCTTAAACGACTTTAAAAAGAAAATTGACAGTCGTGAACGTATCCGCCGAAAATACGAAAAGTTAAAGGACGTTCCTTGCCAAACAAAAGACGGTATCACCGTTTCTTTGAACATCAATGCCGGTTTGGCTTTGGATATGTTGTCATTGGGTGACGGATTTGCGGATGGTATCGGATTATACAGAACCGAATTGCCCTTTATGTCAACGGCACAATTACCGGATACGCAAAAACAAACCGAAATTTACAGCCGCGTTATTACAAACGCCGCCGGAAAACCCGTTGTATTCAGAACGTTGGACATCGGTTCGGATAAAGTTTTGCCCTATGTTCAACATAAACCGGAAGAAAATCCGGCAATGGGGTGGCGTTCAATCCGTATTACATTGGACAGACGGACTTTATTGAGCCAACAATTACGCGCTTTCATTCGTGCCGTCAATGGTGGCGAATTGTTCGTTATGTTCCCGATGATTACGGATATACAGGAATTTATACAGGCCAAAAAAACTTTGGACATTGAATTGGCTCGTGAAAAAGAAAAAGGGCATATTCTGCCGTCCAAAATCCATGTCGGCACAATGTTGGAAGTCCCGTCTTTGATTTTCCAACTGGATGAATTATTGCCATTGGTGGACTTTTTATCTATTGGAACAAATGACTTATCGCAATTTTTGTTTGCGACGGACCGCAGTGACCCGACCATTTGGGAAAGGTATGATGTTTTATCCGCTCCGATGATAAAAACATTAAAGAAAATTGTTGATTCATGCAAAGAACACAAAGTGCCCTGCTCGGTTTGCGGTGAAATGGCCGGAAAACCTTTGGAAGCCATGGTTTTGGTTGCTTTAGGATTTAAGAAATTGTCAATGAACCCCGCATCGTTGGGCGCTATTAAAGCAATGATTTTAAGCATGGACACACGTCAAGTGGTTGATTATTTGCAAACGATTTTACCGCTTCCCGCACATTCGTTGCGCGAAAAATTGCGTCTGTTCGCCCTTGACCATGATATTGTGATTTAAAGGAAACATTAAAAAATGAGAAAAGCGATTATACTTGCCGCCGGAAAAGGAACGCGTATGAAATCCGATACATTCAAAGTGTTGCACCCCATCGGCAATCGTTCGATGATTGGGCATTTACTGGATACGTTAAAACAAGTGCAAGTGGACGAAACGGTTGTTGTGCTTGCACCCGATATGGACGCGGTGAAAAGGGAAATTGCCCCCATCCCCTTTGTTATTCAAAAGGAAGCTTTGGGAACGGCGCACGCTGTATTGGCGGCAAAGGATTATATCCAACCGTTTGACGGAGCTTGTTTGGTTTTGTTCGGCGACCACCCGTTATTTTATCCCGAAACATTCCAAAAAATGTTGGATAAATGCGAAAACGGTGCCGATGTTGTCGTGTTGGGCTTTACACCGGCTGATCCGGCCCGTTACGGACGCTTGATTATGGGCGCTGACGGATTAGATGCCATCGTGGAATACAAAGACGCAACAGACGAACAACGCAAAATCGGTTTGTGCAATTCGGGGGCTATGTGCATAAACGGACGTTGTTTATACGACTTGTTAAAACAAATCGACAACAACAATGTAGCAAAGGAATATTATTTACCGGACATTGTCAAAGTCGCCAAAAAACAGGGATTAAAAGTCGATGTCGGAATGGCCGATGCCGAAGAAGTTGCCGGTGCAAATTCACGTCACGAATTGTCTTTGGTAGAAGCTGTTTTTCAAAAACGGATGCGCCAAAAAGCTTTTGAAAGCGGTGTGACCATGCAAGATCCGAACTCCGTTTATTTTTCGTATGATACAACTTTTGAAAACGATATATTTATTGAACCCGGTGTTTATTTCGGCCCCGGCGTACATATAAAAAAGGGTGCGCGTATACCGGCCTTTACACGCATTGAAAATAAAACAATTGAAAGGAAATAAAAATGAAAAAATCTTATTGGATTATATTGGCAATTGTGATTGTTGCTTTATTGGTGTGGATTTTCACCCGTTCGGCATTTTCGGACACTTGCTCAATGAAATTAAACGCTTGCTTGTTAAAAGCAAAAACGCAAGCTTTCTTCCCGGGTTTGTGGACCGGACTTGTTTGCACTTTGAAAAACATCGGTTGTTTAATCGGTCAATTATTCTAAAAAAAGGTATATCATGTTTTTAATGGCGGATATGGGCGGAACAAACATTCGCTTTGCCGTGTTTAACGGACAAAGAACGATTGCTTTGACGTATTATAAATGCGCGGATTTTTCCACTTTTTCGGATGTGATAAAAGCATATCGCGAAAAAATTGGGAAATTACCGCCTTCATTTATTTTGGCCGTTCCCGGTCCGTCCGCACAAACAAAATATGCTTTTGTAAATAATCCGTGGCGATTTTCCGTATCCGATTTGAAAAAGGAATTTTCCTTTAAAAGCATTCATATCGTCAATGATTTTGAAGCCGCCGCAATGGCTATCCCCTTTTTGACATCAAAAGATGTCGTTCAAGTTAAAAGCGGAAAAGCCCTGCCCACGTTCCCCAAATTGATTATCGGCGCAGGAACAGGATTGGGTGTCGGTATTTTGTTGCCATTGGCAAAGGGAAAATACAAAGCCGTTCCTTCCGAAGGCGGTCACATTACCCTTTGCGATACAAACGCACAAGAAAACAAAATCAAACAATTCGTTATGGAAAAATACGGGCGTGCTTCGGCAGAACATTTTATATCCGGTTTGGGTTTGAAAAACATATATCAAGCTTTAACCGGCAACATTGAAACGCCCGAAAACATTATTGAAAGGGCTGTAAACGGTGATAATTCTTGCCGTCAGGCAATGCTTCAAATGTTCGCCTTTTGGGGTGATGTAACCGGCGATTTGGCTTTGACTATCGGTGCATTTGGCGGTATTTATTTGACGGGCGGAATTATACGTATTGACGGCGTTTTTGATTTATTCAAGCAATCCAAATTCTTGGAACGCTTTGAATGTAAAGGTCGCCATACACGGTTGATGCAAAACATTCCCGTCAAGGTCATTGCTCAAAAAGACACTGTGTTTCGGGGATTAAAAAGCATCGGATTATCTTGATGGCGGACTATTTTTTACGGATTTTGAAAGGAAAAATGAAAAAAATTTAAAAAAGTACTTGCAATTTGTTTTAAAGTTTGATATAAGTATTTTCACGCCTTTGGGGGTGTAGCTCAGCTTGGTTAGAGCGTCTGCCTGTCACGCAGAAGGTCGAGGGTTCGAGCCCCTTCACTCCCGCCATT
>JAGBRF010000100.1 GCA_017632555.1 Alphaproteobacteria bacterium
TGAGCCGGTTGTTCCATTGCTTCGGCAGAAACATTCATCGGACGCCCTTCATAAAACGGAACGATGGAATTGGGCGTAGCCGTTGAAAAAGTATCCGAATCCCTTTTGCTTTGGCATGCAGCCAACAAGCCAGTCATAACAATAAAAAATCCTAAAAAAAACTTCTTCACTTTTAGACCTTTTTTTAATTTTCTTTTTGTCTTTATTCTGATATACTTTAAAAAAAGAAAAAAGACAACCCTAAAAGGAAGAAAAAAAATGAGTGGACAGCTTTTTTTAGTGTCAACACCGATTGGAAACCTGAACGATATAACCGAACGGGCAAAACAAGTTTTGGAAAATGTGCAAATGATTGCTTGCGAAGACACCAAAACAAGCCAAAAATTATTCAAATTGCTTGCCATCAACACAACGGCTCAATTTATTTCTTATCATGAATACAACGCCGATAAAATGCGTCCGATTTTATTGGAAAAATTATCATCTGGAATGGACATTGCTTTGGTATCCGATGCCGGAACACCACTGATTTCGGACCCCGGTTATCGTTTGGTTCGCGATGTTTTAGATGCGGGATTGACTGTTATTCCTTTGCCGGGAGCTAACGCTGTATTACCCGCCTTGCAATTATCGGGATTGGCCAGCGATCGTTTTTTATTCAACGGATTTTTACCGTCTAAAAAATCAGCACGCCGTTCAGAACTGGAAACATTAAAAAATGTGCCGGCAACAATGATTTTTTATGAATCACCGCACCGGGTGGCAGATGCTTTAACGGATATGCTGGATATATTGGGCGACAGACAAGCCGCCGTTGTTCGCGAGCTGACAAAAAAATTCGAAGAAAGCCGGCGCGGAAAAATAAGCGAACTGATTTCATACTATACCGAAAACGGCGAACCCAAAGGCGAAGTTGTTTTGGTTGTGGCCAGAGCCAATGAAAATACAACAACACAATCTTTTGATATTCACGCTTTGTTAAAAGACGCCTTAAAGAAAAATAAAACCGTTCGTGATGCGGTTGATGAAGTAACCCAAATCACCGGTATGGACAGACGACAAATTTATAAGCAGGCAATCGAGATTAAAAATGAATAGACAATTACGCGGACTTTTATCTTATGTAACCGGACACGATGCGGAAAGGCAGGCGTGCGATTACTTAAAGAAAAAAGGATATCGTTTTGTTGAAAAAAACGTTCACACCCAACACGGAATTGGTGCCAACGAATTGGATTTGATCATGACCGATAAAAAAACGTTGGTTTTTGTAGAAGTCAAAAAACGCATTAAACTTTCCGATGCCGCCGAAGCCGTCAATACACGCGTTCAAAAACGACTTTATCGAGCTGCACAAATTTTTATTGCAAAACACCCAGAATATCAAAATAATGATTGTCGATTTGATGTTGTTTTAATCACACCCGACCAAGAACCCGTTCATTTGAAAAATGTGATAGAGGAAAGATGAAACCTGTTTTTATTTTATTATCTTTGTTTTTCTTTTCAGCCTGCTCTTTTATAGGAACGGCATACAACGTTGGATCCAAAGTCGGTGCTGTTGTTATGGACGAACGTGAATTAGAAGATGATTGGAACGATACCAAAATCAATATGACTATCCGTAATAATTTTTTAAGGGATAAAATAAACTACGTTTTGGATGTGGAAATAACAGTTTTTGAAGGCGAAGTTATGTTAAACGGTGCGATACCGACCATCGAAGATATGGAACGCATTGTTGAAATCGCATGGGAAATTCCCGCCGTGACAAAAGTTTATAATCATATTCGATTGGAACAACCGGCCACGTTAGCCGACACGGCAGAGGACGCTTTGATTGCATCATCTATACGCACACAATTAACAATGACAAGCGGTATTACTTCGGTCAATTATAAAATTACCGTTGATGACGGCGTTTTATACATGATGGGCATTGCCAAGAACAAAGAAGAATTGCAAATGGTCATGGACATCATTCATGCTACCGATGGCATTGAAAAAGTCGTTTCTCACGTTCGAAAATCATACCAAAATTGATAACTGCTTAAAATTTAAGCAGTAAATTAAAAAAATTTAGTGATTCCAACGAGTCGTTAAAAATCAAAGAAACTGCGCCTTTCGAGTCGTTTCAATGAATCCGTATATCGACTCGAAAATAAAAAAATGAATTTTTTTGTTGCAAACAGCGACTCGACAGATTATAAAGATTCTTATAGAGAAAAAACAAATTTGGGAGAACAAAAAATGTCACGAAAAATGGTTTTAAGTATCGATGATTCGTTATATGCTCGCCTGGAAAAACACGCAAGACGTAATGGCGAAAGCATCAATGAATTTTTCGTCCGCGCCGTTTGTGATGCGCTGGATATGTTTGACGATTTTTATGACAGTGTTGAATCTATGGATTCAATGGAAGACCGTCCCAATATTCATTTTTTCGGCAATAATTAAAAATCAGCGATTTTTATAATTCAAAATACGTTGTTTTTCTTTATTCCATTCACGTTTCTTTTCTGTTTCGCGTTTATCTGCCGCATTCTTACCGATTGCGACACCTAAACGCACTTTGGCTAATCCGCGTTCGGTGAAATAAATTTCCAAAGGAACAACCGTATAACCTTTACGGGCAATCATTCCCAACAATTTATTCATTTCTTTTTTGTGCAATAATAATTTACGGGCACGACCTTCTATGTGCTTAAAGTGACCGGAAGATCCCAACGAAGTAATCAACGCATTATTCAAATATAACTCGCCATCTTTTTCAACGGCATAGGCTTCGGAAATATTGGCGGCCCCCATACGCAAAGATTTAACTTCGCTGCCTTCCAAAACAATACCGGCATCCAACGTTTCAATAATAGTGTAATGAAAACGCGCTTTACGATTTTGGCACACTGTTCCCGTTGAAATGATTTGCTTGCGTTCAGACATTTGTTCTGACCTCCAAAGACGCATTGTATTCGGCAACAACCTTTTTATTTGCCACTTCAACACATAAAATATCTTTTGCATTTTTCATGGCAGAGCGCGCTTCCAACGGCAATGGATAAAACGGGATTTTTTCTTTGTCTGTCTTACACAGAAAACCCCGATTGCGACCATCATAAACGAATACCGGTTTTACTGCTTTGCCGGACGTTGCGTCAAAAGCAATCATTAAATCGCCACCGGCGTTCATTAACAAGTCAAAATGTCGTCCACTTTCACCCATTTAGACACCTGCTTTACTATCCATTTTTTTGTGTTTTCATCGACCAAAGGATAAACTCGTTTCAAAATTTCCGTATAATAAGATGCAATCCATTCTCTTTCCGCCGTTGTCAGCAATTTTTCGTCAATCAAATCGTTGCAGAAAGGAACAAAAGTCAACATTTCAAATGTTAAAAATCCTTTTTTCCTGAACGGCGCACGAATAACATGCATCATATTTTCAATACGAATACCGAATTTATTTTTTGCATAAAAACCCGGTTCGTTTGTTACAATCATATGTTCTTTCAAAACATCACGAGAACGCGGACTGATTGAAGGCGGCGTTTCATGCACGTTCAAATAACATCCGACCCCATGTCCTGTGCCATGATCGAAATCAACACCGTCTTGCCATAAAAATTGACGGGCATAAGCGTCTAATGAAGCCCCCGTTGTACCGACAGGGAAGATTTGACTGGCCAAAGCAATATGACCTTTCAAAACCTGCGTATAACGTGTTTTCATTTCATCCGTTGCATCATCATCCAAAGCAACTGTTCGGGTCATATCCGTTGTTCCGAATTTATATTGTCCGCCGGTATCCAGTAAATAAATTTTGCTACCCAACAATTTTGAATTATAGGCCGGACTTGCTTGATAATGCGGTAAAGCAGCATTTTTACCGACCGCAGAAATATCCGCAAAGCTTCTGCCCTTATAAGCCAAATTTTCTTTTCTGAATTTTTGTAAATGTTCCATTACATTATATTCATTACCGTTTCGAATCAAATCCGGCAACGTAGCAAAGAAACGACAAACAGCCACACTGTCCAACAATCCGGCTTTTTTCATACCCGCCAATTCAATTTCATTTTTCACGGCCTGAAATTCGGCAAACGGATTGCGCATGTGATGAATGGAAGCACCTGCGTCAATTAAATCTTGTTTTATTTTAACGGGTGTTTCATAAGTATCGATTGCAACTATTTTTCCCTTTAAGAAAGATATCGATTTTTTATCTAAAACAACCGGTTTTCCTTTCGGATAAATAATCAAACGATTCAAGTAAGCCGGATTATATTCAAAAGCATTACTGCGCTTATTCAATAACCACGACACTGTATCGGCATTTGTTAAAACAAAAGCATCCACTTCCGCTTGTCTTAAAATTCTGCGAACGGGTTGCACTTTTTGCAACGTTGTCCGACCGGCATATTGTAAAGGAAATGCAGATTCTTTAATTGGTCTTGGTTCCGGTTTATCAACCCAAAATTTGTCAACCGGATTAAACAAAGTCGGCATTAAATGGGCACCGCGTCTGGTAAAAATTTCCGCCCATTTATCAATTTGCGCAACGCTTTGCAACCATGGGTCATACGCAACGATATAATTCGGACGCAAGAAACGAGCAAACCATTCCGAAATTGTCGTTTGTCTGGGAACATGCAATACCTTAAAAGTTGTTTGTTTTTTGGCTTGTTCAACATAGCGACCATCCACGAATAAAACGGCTTGTTTAGGTGTAATAATAGCCATTCCCGCCGAACCGGTAAAGCCGGTAATATAGGCCAAACGTTCATCTTCGACCCGTAAGTCTTCATTAAAATAATCATCGTTGTGCGGTATGACAATCGCATTGGCACCGATACGTCTTAAATAAGCTCTAATTTCTTTTAACAATTGCTGTACTCCATTCTTTTATTTTGTAAGATTGAACAAATTCCAATCCGGCTTCTTCATGCGCTTTCAAAACCCATGATTTTTGACCGTTCAAAAAACCGGATAAAATGGCCATACCCCCAATTTTCAAATGCTTATACAAATCCGGCGCCATTTCCATCAACGGACGCGCCAAAATATTTGCAAAAATTAAATCATATTGTTCAGTTATTTTTTCATATCCGGTGCTTTGGAAAACTTTTATATTTTTTTCGACACCGTTGATACGAATGTTTTCTTTTGTTACGCGAACGGATTCAGGATCTATATCCACCGCATCGATTTTGACCTTTGAGCCCAAAATTTTCGCCGCCGCCATAGATAAAATACCCGAACCGCACCCCATATCCAAAATTGTTTTAGGTGGCTTTATTTTCAAAACATCTTCAAAAGCCTGTAAACACCCTTGCGTTGTTGCATGTTCCCCCGAACCGAAAGCCGTTGCCGCATCTATTTGCAAAGCAATTTTATCCGCCGGAATTTTCGGGTTTTCAATGTGGGAACCGTAAATATAATAACGACCGAATTCCAATGGCGGAAACTTTAACAAACTTTCACGCAACCAATTTTTTTCGGGAATAGGCATCAAATCCCATTTGGGTTCGTCAATTTCCGCACTCATAGCCGCAATTGCAATAGTAACGCCCAAAACTTCCATATCGGGCTTGCCGTCAAAGATAGCCTCTATCGTCCACTTATCTTTATCCGGTCCTTTTTCAATCAAAGAAGCCATCAACGCCACCGCATACGGATCCAAAGCCTTTTCGAAAAAAGGAACAGCCTTTTCGGGAATAATCATTACTGTTTGGTATTGCTTTGGGCTTTTCGTCATTTTTCTGCGTCCAATTCCCTGTAAACAGCCAATGTTTTTTGGCACATTTGTTCGATTGAAAAATTCTGGAAAACAGAAGCGGCCGCATCTTTTCCGATTTGCTCACGTTGTGAAACCGGCATATCCAAAACTTTATCCAATGTTTCGGCCAACGCCGTTGCATCTCCGACCGGGACTAAAAATCCCGTTTTACCGTCTTCTATTGTTTCCAAAGCACCTCCATGCGCCGTGGCAACAACAATGCGTTCCATACTTTGTGCTTCCGTAATTGTTCGACCGAACGCTTCCGGATATAAAGAAGCCGATAAAACAACACTGCTGATGGTATAAGCAGTCGGCATTTGGTCACAATGTTCCAATAACAAAACCGTTGTTTGTCCGTCCAATGCGTTGATTTTTTGTTGCAATTCATCACGGAATTCCGATTTACCATGAGCAGAGCCGACAAAAATGCACGTAACGTTTTTATGCTTCATTTGTTTCAAAGCGTCCAACACAACCAAATGACCCTTCATACGTGATAAACGACCGGGCATTAAAATAACCGGTTTATCCGCAGGCACTTGCCATTTTTTTATCAACTCTTCAATCTGCAAAGAAGATACCAAAACCGGATCAAATTTATTCGTATCTGCCCCGCGATAAATCAAACGAATCTTTTCATCGGATACGTGATATGTTTCCTTTATGTGTTGTGAAATAAAGTTCGAAATGGAAATAACTTTATCGCCCGACACCATAATTTTGTTATAAGGAATTTTGAACCATTCCGGCTTTGTCCCGTACTTTCCGTGGAAAGTCGTCAAGAATTTGACATTCGGACATTTTTTTAATGCAAAATGAGCAATCCATGCAGGGATTCTGGACCTTGCATGGACAATAGTTACTTTTTCATCTTGAATAATTCGGCGCAAAGCACGTATGTTTTTAATCCACTTCAACGGATTTTTGCTGCCCACATCCAAAGCAATATGCAAAACACCGGCTTTTTTTAATTCTGGAACCAAACGACCACCGGCGGAAACAACCAAATTTTCGATATGTTCTTTTTGCATAGCCGATGCAATTTCAATCGTGCCCCGTTCGACACCGCCACCCTGCATTGCGGGCAATAATTGCAAAACTTTCATAAAAACCTCTTATTACTCAGGCAAAACTTGTTTACGTACAATCTTCGGTTGGCGTTGAACATACCCTTTGGCTTCCATACAACTTTCATAGCTGGAAGGCGACATTGTCGAATCGTTTACTAAAGAATTGACATATACGGGTTGAGCACCCGGATAAGGCACAAAGTTAGCCCAAATACCATTATCGGAATCATTATCAAAACGCAATTCGGGCAATCTTGCTGATCCGGGGGGCCAAACAGGCATTTGCCACGGCCACCAGTCAGCTTGTTCCAAACACTCATTGTGTTCTTTTGCAAACCAAACAGGACCTACGTCCGGCTTTTCCCAAAAGAAAATTGTTTGACCTTTATATCCGCAACCGGCCAAAACAAACAAAAAAGAAAAAAGAAAAAGACGTTTTAATTTTTGCATTTTTTTATCCTCTTTTATCTAAAAATCCAAATTCGAATACGCATCTGGGGGTATTATACCAGGTAATCGATCAGTTAGCAAGTACTGAAATGAAGGACGTGACTTTATTTTTGCATACCACGTTTTTGTTTCCGGATATAAATCCCAATTTATTTCACCTAAATAGTCCAAAATCGACAGATGTGCTGCCGCATTTAAGTCAGCAATTGTCAATGTTTCACCACCCAACCAAGAACGGCGTTCACACAACCATTCCAAATATGATAAATGTCTTTTTAAATTTTGTCGTCCGATTCGAATTGCCGTTGCATTCGGTTCCGTTTGACCCTGCATTTTTTTCAATGCCTTTTGCACAACCAAAGTTTGATATACTTCGGGATAAAACAAACTGTCAAACCAACCGAGCAATCGCCGTGTTTCCGCCCTTGTTTTCGGATTATCGCCAAACAATTCCAATCCCACACGCGTTTCATTCAAGTATTCGCAAATAGCACGATAATCGGACAAAACCGTTTCATCTTCATCTTCAAAAACGGGAACCGTTCCCGCCGGATTTAAGCGTAAAAAATCAACCCGCCGTTCCCACGGTTTTTCAAAAACCAACACATAAGAAATATTTTTTTCATACAAACACAGACGAACCGTTCTGGAAAACGGACATAAAGGATAATGATATAAAGTACAATGTTTCCTTTCCTGTGTCATTTCTTTTTATTCTTTTTTATAATATCCAGCACAACAACGGCCGCCTTTTGACTGGGGGTTAAAGATTGTCCCGCACCCAATTGTTGCATAACTTTTTGAGCGCGAACAACTTGCTTTTTACCTTCATCACCGGCAACCTTTTCTAATTGAAGCATAATTTTATTCAAATTGCAATCATCTTGTAAACATTCGGGAATAATTTCTTCATCGGCCAAGATATTGATCAGATTCACAAACCGAATTTTTCTTTTCAAAACAATCTTTGCCAATTGTCCCGTCAACCAATTCATTTTGTAAGCAATTATATGCGGAACACCCGCCATTGCCAATTCCAAACTGACCGTCCCGGAAGCCGCCAAAGCCAAATCAGATGCGGCAAAAGCATCATAACGCGCCAATTCACCGGTCACAATCATAACAGGCACTTTCCATTTTGAAACAATGGGTTCTATTTTATCTTTTACTGTTTCGACTGTTGGCAAAACAACACGCAAATTTTTATGTGTTTTTGCCATTTCATTGACAACCTGCTCAAAAATGGGAAGTAAATATTTAATTTCTGTTTTCCGACTGCCCGGTAAAATAGTCAAAACAAAATCTTTTTGCGACAAATTGTGCATTGTAACAAAACGTTTAGCGTTGCCTTTATCCGAACCTCCTTCTGTCACCGGATGACCGACATAAGTAAATGAAACACCCTTCTTTTCAAAAAATTTTGCTTCAAAAGGCAACAACATCAACAGATGATCCACCCACTTTTTAATTTGGTCGGCACGCTTACCTTTCCAAGCCCACACTTGCGGTGCAACATAATGGATATGCGGCACTTGAACTTTACGTTTAATCAACCCCAAATGGATTTGTTTTGAAAAGCTCCAACTGTCAACGGTAATAACAATATCCGGCTTCTTTTGTTCGATATCGTCCAATGTTTGACGAATACGCCCCAAAATTTTCGGCAAATGCGGTATAACTTCAAAAATACCCATCACAGCCAAATCGGAAATAGGAAATAATGTCTGCAACCCTTCGGCTTGCATACTTTCACCGCCAACGCCATAAAAATCGACATCAGCCTGCTCTTTCATTGCACGCATTAAACGACATGCCAACAAATCGCCTGACGGTTCTCCTGTTACCAGATAAACTTTTAATCTGCGTTTTTCAGACATGTTTCATCGATTCCTATAACAAAAAGTCCCAATTCATCCGCTTTTTTAACAACAGCTTCTCTGTCCACAACAAAAGCACTGCCCGCTTCAACGGCAATTCCCGCAAAGCCGGAAGAAAAAGCATTTATCACAGTTTGCGTTCCGATTGTCGGCAAATCAGCACGTGTTTCTTGTTTGGGTTTTTTAACTTTTACCAAAACGGGTTTCACCTTTGAACGCGCCAAAGAAGCCGACCGCATAATCAAAGCGTCCGTTCCTTCAATAGCTTCCACACTCAACACCAAACCATCGGCAATAACAACGGATTGTCCGACATCGGCTTGTCCCAAAATTTTGGCAACCTGATAACCCTTTGCAATATCTTTCAAAGCCTGTTTATCGGGTTTGACTTTACCGTATAACCCCAAAGTCGATAAACAATCTTTCAAAACGGAATCTGCACCGACAACGGAAAAACCTTCCTTTTCAATTTCTTCAATAGCGGCTTTCAAAATACCGTCATCACCCAAGGCCTTTATGCCGGCTTTGGCAAAAAACTTCACGCCACGCCAATCCGGACGCAATTCGGAAAAAGTCGGACGGCGAACCGCCCCAATCATAATGATTTCTTCGACTTTATTTTCATGTGCAATTTGAATGGCTTTTCCGACATCGCCCAAACGTATCCAAGAAAGTGGTAAATCATCAGAATATAATTCCGGTTCCGCATGATCTTTTAATGCCAAAACATAAAAAGGACGCTTTTGTTCCTGACATGCTTTTATCAGCATTAAAGGAAGCGTTCCACGACCTGCCACAATTCCCAGTTTTTTCATATTTTAAGCCCCCGCTTTTGGTTGCAATATATTATACTTTGACGGATTTTGAACAAATTTAATCACATCTTGAACTAACGGATTTTCCTTATAAGCTTCGTTTTCAGCCAATGCAGCAACTCTGTCAGCAAAGTTTTTATCATTTGCCGCAAACAATTCATCGTATGCTTTTTGCAATCCGAAAATCAATTTGTTATCAACACCGGCACGACGTAATCCGACCAAGTTTATACCCGCCAACGGCGCTTCGTATCCGCCCTTTACAATACCATAAGGAATAACATCTTGTCCGATACCGCACATACCGCCAATCATAGCGCCTTTACCGATACGACAAAATTGCAACACGGCGGATAAGCCACCGATAATGGCGCGGTCTTCCACATGAACGTGTCCGGCCAACGTGGCGTTATTGCTCATCACAATATCGTCACCCAATACGCAATCGTGCGCAACATGAGAAGCGACCAAAAACAAATTACGATTACCGATTATGGTAATGTTATTATCGACTTCTGAACCTACGTGTGCCGTTACGTGTTCACGGAAAGTGTTATCATCACCGATAACCAATTTAGCATCTTCAACATGTGAGCGTTTATGTTGGGCCAAAGTTCCGATTGCCGCAAACGGATAAACCAAATTTCTTTTTCCCATTGTCGTATGTCCGTCAACGACAACATGAGAAATCAAACGCGAACCCGAATCAATTTTAACAAAAGGACCGACAGTGCAGTAAGGACCGATTTCTACATCGTCCGCTATGTCAGCATGGGCATCAACAATCGCTGTGGGATGAATATTTGTCATTTGCTTTTACTCCTTATCAAAAATCATTGCGGTTAAAACACCTTCGCAAACTTTTTTATCGTCAACGAAGGATTCACATTTGAATTTATGAACGTTGCGAACCGTTTGCATGCGTTCGACACGCATTTCAAGTGTATCACCCGGCAAAACGGTTTTTCTGAATTTAACACCGTCTATCGCCATAAATAAAACGGCTTTCTTTTCTAAATCTTTTTCCGGAAAGCCAGACATCATCACAACACCCGCCGTTTGTGCCATAGCTTCCACTTGCAAAACACCGGGCATTACCGGATTACCGGGAAAATGTCCTTGGAAAAAAGGTTCGTTCACCGTTACGTTTTTAATGCCGACACCCTTTTCATTCGGAATAACATTCATTGCTCTATCGACCAACAAAAACGGATAACGATGCGGCAACATTTTCATGATGTCGTTTATGTTAAAATCTTTTGTTTCTTGGGGTTGATTACTCATTCTTTTTTTCCCTTTTGCTTTCTTTTACCATGCGTTTCAAAATGACATTTTGACGCATAAAGTCCATGTGCGGGATTGCCGGAGAACCAATCAAAACTTCGCCCATTTCGGTATTACGCATCAAACCGCCTTGTGCTGCAATTTGCGTTGCCGAACCGACTTTCAAATGTCCGGCCAATCCGACTTGACCGCCCAACACAACGAAATCACCCAATTCAGTCGAACCGGCAATACCGGCTTGCGCCGCCAAAATACAGCAACTGCCCATTTTAACGTTATGAGCAATTTGGCACAAATTATCGATACGACAACCGTCCCCAATAACCGTGTCACCCATAGCACCGCGGTCAACAGTGGTATTTGAACCGATTTCAACATCATTTCCGATTAAAACACGTCCCAATTGAGGCACCTTTGTCGGTCCCAATATTCCCATAGCAAAACCGAAACCATCTTGACCGACCATACAACCCGGATAAATGTAAACTTTGTTTTGAGCAATACAATGGCTGACGCACGCATTTGAACCGACAATGCAACCGTCACCCATTTGAACACCGTCATGAACAGTTGCGTTTGCTTGAATCCAACAACCTCGTCCCAATTTCACATTTGCACCGATAAAAGCACCGGCATCAACACGACAACCTTCACCCAATTCGGCGGTCGGATCTATGTTTGCTTTATCTGAAATGCCTCCCGTTTGAATAGTGGGGTAAAACATTTGAGCCGCCAAACCATAAGAACGATGCGGGTCGTTTGAAAGTAAAGTAATAACACCTTCCGGCACATAAGAAGCAAACTTTTCCGATGTAATACAAGCGGTTGCTTTTGTTTTTTTCAACGCATCACGAACGGACGCAATAAAAGCCCAAGTCAAATCACCTTCACCGGCATCGTCAATACTGCGAACATCTTGGATTAGCAAATCCGGATTGACACCTTCTGCCAATTTGCATTCGCATTTAGCCGCTATTTCCGACAACTTAAACGGACCGGATTTTTTGAAAAAACGATTATCAGCCATAATTATTCTCCTTCACTTAAACTGATTTCTAAACTGGGCAACTTACCTGAATGAAAAGCCTTATCCAACTGCTTTATCACATCTTGTGTTATATCCACTGTTTTTGCGTGATAAAGGACATTCGATACGGGCAAAACAAGTTCAATATTTTCGTCATCTGCAACGGATGCAATTATCGGTTTCATTGTCGCTTCAACTTGGGCCATAATTTGACCGGCACGATAACGAATCAAATCCAACTTTGCCATTTGTTGATTTTGGAAATCCAAAATTTTTTCTTTTAAAGCCGCTGCTTCTTTTTCAAATTGCACTTTTTTCATTCTTGATTTTTTTCTGGATAAAGCTTTATCGGCCTGCTCTAATTCTTCTTTTTGAGCCAACGCCTGTTCTTTCCATTCTGTTTCAAAAGTAACTTGATCATTATGAATAGCTTTGAAAATTTCCGCTTCCGCATAAACCCGGCTCATATCCACAATACCGATTTTGGAAGAACGGGAACAACAAAAAAACATGGCGCCAAAAACAAAAAAGACAATAACAATTGCATACAATGGCAACGGGATTTTTTTACCCTTTAAAAATTTCCATTTATTCTTCAAAAAAGCCCATATCTTTTTCATTTAAAATCCTGTTCCAAAGTTCAAACGGAAAACTTCCTTTTTATCATATGGTTCTTTAACAATCGGGAAACCAAAGTCAATGTTGATCGGTCCCATCGGTGAACGCCACAACAAACCAAAACCGGTAGAGACACGAATCTTTGATGAATACAACATTGTGTCACGATCAAAATCACTGGGCTTACCCAATGTACCGCCTTCGACAAACAATTTACCGCGTATTCCGAATTCTTCCGGCAACCCGAGTGGGAACATCAATTGCGCCGTTCCGGTTACACGCCAATCACCACCCAAAGCATCGTCCGTTGCTTTATCACGCGCACCGACACCACTGCTTTCGAAACCGCGCAAAGTATAACCGCCTAAAAAGTAAGCATTGTTGATACGAACATCTTGATTAATACCTTCAATAATACCGGCACTGGCATTCAACGAAAATACCCACTTATCGATTATTTCAAAATAACGCGTTGCATTCAAATTCAATCGAACAAAACGATTATACCGGGTCTTATCGATTTTATTCAAACCGGCAAAATCCACACCGGCAGAAGTTATGTATCCGGTTGTCGGCATAATGGAACTGTCCCGCGTATCATAAGTAAGCACCGTTCCCAACATTGATGTGATTCTTTTACCCTTTTGTTTTTGAATGTAAAGAGAAGCATCGGAATCAACATCTTTCACATTATCACGTTGCAATGTGTATTTCATTGTTTGTCTTAAACGTTCGGTATATTCCCACCCGAAACGAACAGCTCCACCGGTTGTTTGTGATTTATATGAACTGTCATCCTCGTAGTCATACAAAATATGGTAAACATCAACACCGGCCGATAACGGCAAATCCATAAAGTACGGATTGGTCAAACTGACATCAATTTGTTTTTGCGAATCTGATGTTGAAGCGGTTATACCGATAATGTTTCCGGTACCCAAAAAGTTACGTTCTTGCACACCGACTTCGAACATCATACCGTCATAAGTTGACCAACCGACACCCACATTGAAAGCACCTGTTGCTTTTTCGGAAACGGTCACGGCCAAATCCGTTTTATCGGGCGCATTGGCAACCGGAACTGTTTTCAAATCAACTTTATCGAAATAACCCAAATTTTCAATTCTTTGACGAGAACGGCGAATTTTATCCGTGTTGAACGGATCACCTTCGCTTAAACGAAACTCACGTCTGATTACTTTATCCAACGTCCGTGAGTTACCCAAAATATCAATTCGATTTATAAATACACGCGAAGTTTCTTTAACTTTGAAATCAATGTTGACAATGCCATCTTTATCTTTCTTAAAATCCGGTTGAATATCCACGAAAGCATATCCTTCACGACCCAATTCATCGGTCAAACTTTGCACGGTTTCGTCCATCAAAGAAGCTTGATAATAATCGCCCTTTTCCAAAGCAATTTTTTTCTTCAAGTCTTCCATTTTCACATCCGGAATATGTGTGGAAATAGTAACATCACCGATTTTATAACGTTTTCCTTCCGAAACTTTGATTAAAATATCAAAATCGTCTTCTTCATTTTTCGTAACTTCCGTATCTAACACTTCAAAGTCAATATAACCGTGTTGGAAATAAAAACGGCGCAAATATTCTTTATCATAATTCAAACGATCCGGATCGTATGTATCCGTACTGCTGAGTAAACGATACCAACGATGTTCACGGCTGACGATTTGTTCCCGCAAATCAGAATTTGAAAAAGCTTTATTTCCTTCAAATTTAATATTTTCGATATACTTTTTCGAGCCTTCTTTTATCTTGAAAGTAATATCTTTTCTGTTACGAGTTTTGTTTTTAACATCAGCCTCAATAGTCGCACTCAACAATCCCATACGTTGATAAATAGCTTTCATACGTTCCACATCTTGTTGAACCTTTGTCGGATTATAAATATCACGGACTTTGATTTGAACTTCGCCCTTTAACACATCAGTGCTGATTTTACTGTTTCCTTCAAAAGATATCGAGCTGATAATCGGACGTTCTTTTACTTTGATATGAACTGTTTGCCCCTTTAAATCCACTTGAACGTCATCAAAAAAGCCCGTTTTATACAAAGCTTTTAAGGCTTTATTCATATCGGAATCGGAAACTTCATCACCCTTTTCAAAAGGCAAATAAGATAAAATAGCGCTTTGTTCCAAACGTTGATTACCCTCAACTTTGAAATCATCAACAACTGTTCCGGCAAAAACAGAAGCGCCGAAAAAAAACAGCATAAAAAAAACAATCAGTATCTTTTTTTTCATTTTATTATCCAAAAATACGTTCAATTACCCGCGGTATATCTTTAAACAAAGTAAAACAGAACAAAAACAACAGCAACCCCATACCGGCCTTTAACAGAGCATTTTGTATGCGTTCACTGACCGGACGGCGTATAACCGCTTCATAAGCCAAGAAAGCCAAATGTCCACCATCTAATATAGGAACCGGTAACAAATTTACAAACCCTATACCGACAGAAACTTGTGCCAGGAACAAAATCAAGCCCAACCAACCGCCTTGACGTGCGGCATCACCGGAAGCTTCCGCAATTCCGACCGGACCGCGCAAATCGTTTGCTTTACGTTGTCCCATAATGATTTGTTTCAAATAAAGAAATGTATCAACATTCATTTGATAAACCATTTCAACGGCCTTACCGACAGCAACTATCGGATTATATTGTTCAAATGACACAGCCACAGAACCATCGGAAGCAATACCCAATTGAGGGATTTGGTCTTTTCCAACCAATTCCGGCGTTGCCGATAAATTCAAAATTTCACCGTTACGGTCAATTTGCAATTCGATTGCTTGACCATAATTACCCAATTGAACGGCACGAATCAAATCCGTAAAATCGCTGACCGCATTACCGTTCACGGACAAAATCAAATCGCCCACCTGAATACCGGCCCTTTCAGCAACAGAATCGGGTAAAACCTGACCTACCTTTGCCGGAATACGGGGATTTCCGATGGTCGCCAAAATACATGCAAAAATGAAAATCGCCAATACATAGTTCATAAAAGGACCGGCAAAAATAATCGCCGCCCGTTTGTAAACCGGTTGAGCAAAGAAAGTTTTTGCTTCTTCTTCCGGTGTCAATTTCTTTTTGCTTTTTTGTGTGCTGGCGGCATCTTCGTCACCCAACATTTGAACATATCCGCCCAAAGGAACGGCACAAAGTCGCCACTCGGTTCCTTTTTTATCCTTACGTGACCATATTTTTTTACCGAAACCGACCGAAAAAGCCTCTACTTGAACACCACATAAACGGGCAACCAAAAAATGCCCGCCTTCGTGGATAATAACAACCAACGATAAAATTAAAACAAACGAAAACAAATATAACATTTTAAGAAATAACCCCTAAATTAGTCAACAAAACGAATAAAGCCACAGCGGGCGCAGCGAACAACAAACCGTCCACACGATCAAAAATACCACCATGGCCGGGGATTAAATTGCTGGAATCTTTAATACCCAAATAACGTTTAATTTTGGATTCGAAAATATCGCCGGCTTGCGAAATAAAAGCCAAAGCAATACTGGATAAAACCAAAAATTTCATAGCCAATTCTGAATGGTAATAATGATTCATCGTAATTACAAAAATATAGGTGACCAAAGCGCTGAAAAACATACCGCCCAACAATCCGGCCCATGTTTTATTCGGGCTGATTTTCGGACATAACTTCGGTCCGCCGATACTTTTACCGAAAATATAACCGCCGACATCGGTTGCCCAAACAACGAACAACAACCACAAAATATACATCGAGCTGAATTCCAAATCGCTGGAACCGGAATCGCTGAAATAAGCAATATACATCATGGAAAGCAACGGCAAACCGATATAAAAAGCACCGAAGGAAAGCAATAAATTTTTTCCCGTTTTAACATAAAGGAACAATGCAAAGCATGCGATAATTCCCAAAACAAGAACCGGATTAGTTTCGGTCAAAAAAACGACCATTGCGGACATCAAAGTCAAACTGATACCGACATAACTTTTCCGATCGGTCAGCATTTTTTCCCATTCCCACGCCATCAAAGAACCCAAAACGGCCACCAAAATATCGTATGGACGATAGGCTGTACAACCACCATAAATAATAGCCACCAATACAATCGGCGCCAAAATCAAAGCGGAAATAATCCGTAAAAATAAGTTATTTTTCATTTTCAATCCTTCTTTTTATCTTGTTCGGGTGACAGTATAACGAACAAAATTTTACTTGTCAAAAACAATGTGCTTTTTTAGCAAAAAAAACGTCTTATTTATTCAAATTTTTACTTTGCAATTAAAATTATTGCATTTGGTTTTAAAAAAGTATAGTATTTTTAACAGCAGATAACTTTTTTCAAGGAGTGAAATATGAAAAAAATCGGTTTAATCGGCGCAGGTATTTGGGGAACGGGCTTGGCTTTAACGGCGGCAAGAGCCGGATGCGAAGTTATGGCTTGGGCTTTGGAAGACGAAGTTGTTTCCAGTATCAATCATCAACATTGCAATACAATGTATTTGCCCGATATTCCTTTGCCGGACACCATTAAAGCAACAAGTAACATCACGGATGTATTAAATTTTGCCGATAATGTTTTGATGGTTGTTTCTGCACAACATACGCGTTCCGTTATTGAAAAAATAAAAGATTCAATTCGTCCGGAAAATCGTTTGATTCTATGTGCCAAAGGAATTGAATTAAACACGGGATATTTGCTCAGTGAAGTTGTCGAACAAGTGCGTCCGGGCACAAAAGTTGCCGTTTTATCCGGCCCGGGATTTGCCCGTGAAGTTGCTTTGATGAAACCGACTGCAACGACTTTGGCTTGTGAAGAAGAAAATTGTGCCGCTGAATTGGCGGAAATGATAGGAACAAAATTCTTCCGTCCTTATACAACAACGGACATTATCGCACCGCAAATCGGCGGATCGGTTAAAAACGTTATCGCTTTGGCAACCGGAGCTATTGAAGGTGCCGGTTGGGGTGATAATGCACGTGCGGCCGTTATTTGCCGCGGATTGCATGAAATGACTTGCATAGCAAAAGCAATGGGTGGTCACATGCGCACCATGATGGGTATGAGTGGTTTGGGCGATTTGGTTTTAACCGCAACCGCTACACAATCCAGAAATTTCAGTTTTGGTTATGAAATCGGTCGATTGGGTATTGCCAAACCCTTGTTGGACAGCAATACCAAAACAGTGGAAGGTATTTTAACCGCCCCAGCCGTTTTGAAACGCGCCAAAGAATTGAATGTGGAAATGCCTATTTGCGAAACAGTCAACAACGTTTTGTTCAACGGTATGCCGTTAAAGGACGCTATGGACGAATTGCTTTCCCGTCCGTTCAAAGACGAAGGTTTTCAATTTTAGAAAACATCAAATATCTTTCTGAAAATCCCCGGTGTCAACAAGCTGGCGGGATTAAATGTTGTTTCGGGATTGCTTGTCTTTCCTTTAATCGAATAGGATACCCCGAACATACCGCCACCTTCTTCGCCTGTCAGCAAAGAACCGAAAACGGGAATTTTACCCGGCAAACTGTTCACGGCATAAGCCGGTGCAACAGAACCGTTTAAATCAATATTTTCGGAATCAACTTTACCGCTGATTGTTATACCGACCGCCGTTCCGAAAGCAACTGCATCTTCAATTGTTACAACATGGGTGGGCGATAAAACAAACGGTATGACGGCTTTGTCAAAGCTGATTGTATCACCGCGAATAGCATCAACTATGCCCAGCAAAGTAGCTGCCTGCATAAAAAAGTCCGTATCCGTCAATTCGTAATTTTTAATTTTAATTGTTCCTTTTAATGAACCGTCTTTTTCCTGAGCCAATGTTGAATCCAAAGTACCGCCTTTAATTCTGTCCGTAAGACCGGCACGATTCAAAATATCCCCCACATTGTCCGTTTCTATTGTCAACGCTGTTTTTTCTTTGTTCAAAGCAACTTTCAATGATCCTTTTCCCTTTAAGGAACCTTCTATTTTTTGCCAAATACCGTCTTTTTTCACAATTTTAGCCGACACATTTTTAAACGGTTCTTTCTTTTCTGATAAATAAAGCGTATCAACCGAAGCTTCCACTGTAAAATCTTTTATTTTCGGCAGTTCGGCTTCCTTTTTTGTCGTTTCTTTTTCTTCCCCAACCTGACGAACAGCAAAGAAATCACCGTGCAACAAATCGGAAATATCCGCACTTTTACCTTTTAATTTCACGTCAAAGTTATCGTTCTTATAGTATGAAAACAATATGCTTGCATCTGTACGTGGCGCTTTAATTTCCGTCAAATTCAAATCGAAAACTTTATCTTTTGGTAAATCGACTTTTCCCGTAATTAAAATATCTTCATCGGGCATTGACAAATAAATGCTGGGAACCGCAACCAATTTTTCACCAACAACAGATAAAGTCGCTTTCAAGGTTCCTTTTTTATTAAACTCTTTAACATAGCCGATAGGCAAAGAAATTTCGGCATCTTTTAAACCGAATTCCAACAAAACAGACATTTCCTTTTCCGACACGGGTTTGATAATAATACTGGTCATCAAACTGCCTTTCAGGAAATTATCTATTTTATCAAAATAAGGGGCAATCATGGACGCCGTAACCGGCAAACGAATAAGATAAGTTGAACCTTCTGTTCCTTTAAATAAATGGGTGATGTCCATTTGAATGGGTTTTTCATCTAACAAACCTTTTCCTTGGATAGTCAACTTACTGTCATTCACAAACAATTTTAAGGAACCTTCCGAAAAATCCCATTTTGTTTCGGGCACCGGCAAAGAAACTTCGTCTAAATCAGCAGAAACATTATACTTGATAGTATCTTCCAATTTTTCATCAACAAAATCAAAAGCCAACTGTACATGTCCTTTGGCATTTCCTTTAATTCCTTTGCAGGGGATAGGCATATCTTTACAAATCAACAAAGGTTCGGTTGACACAATATCCAAAACATTCGGAATGTTCCCCTTTACTTCGATATCCATATTAAAGACTGGCACATCCTTGTCCATATCCGAAATTTTAACATAACCACCAACCGCTTGTACTTTTTCAATATAACCATCAAGCACTTTTATATCGACATTATCTGTCCCGATTGTTACAACGGCTTTTACATTTTTAGCCGGTTTCATTTCATCAACATAGCGCACCGTTGCGCCTTCAACATCTATGACTGATTCCAAATTGTCCACATCTATACCCGTCATATTCATCGTAAAGGTTGCTTTTTTAACATTACCCTCGGTTATATTTTCTTTGACCCAGTCATACGCATCAGTTCCCTGAGAAGACGGCCATAAATCCGGAACTTTTTTAATCGGAATATCGCCTGTTTCAGCATTCAAAGAAATATGCAGACTCATCAAATCCTGCGTGTTTATAAAGTTGGCCAATCCGGAAACGCCCCCACCGACAGAAATGGTTTTATCCAAAATTTTAACGTTACTGTCTTTTAAGGTTATCTTATCGAATTTTGAAGATACGTCCCCTTTAATCGATATATTTTGAATTTGGTAAGTTGTATTCAAAGGATCCGGCAAAAATAAAACACCTTCTTTTTTCGTGCTTACGTCAAAAGTTATATTTTCAAAAATTTCTTGCCAACCTTGTTTGAGTAAACTTAAATTCAACTTTCCGTCAACATTCACGCCGAAACTTAAATCCGTCCCTTTCAAAATCGGCACGATTGGATGAAGTTTTACCAAATCAACGTCATCTATCATACTGCTGAACGTCATTATCTTATCATCTAAATCATAATTTGCCGTTATTTTCCAGTTAGTAGATGTGTCTTTGAAAGAAAACAGTCCTTGAATTAAAAAATCCATTTTGTCGTCTTCTTTTTGCGATAAAGAAAATTCCAAATTCGGGAAAAGAATGCTTTCATCACCGCCCAAATTCAAAGCGACTTCACCATCGGTGATATTCAATGAATCCAATTGTTCCACATATCGCCGTATACGATTTATTTGGCGACAAACGGGCACTTTTTCTTCCGTTGTTTCTTCCTGTGGTTTGGGTGATGAATCGGCCAAATTCAAATGAATATACGGTTTTTCCAATTCGACAGCACGCGGTGCAAAACGTCCCACCAACAACCAAAACGGATTAAACGAAACACTTGCTTTTTCAACCGTCAAAGCAAATCCTTCTTTATTCAATACACTCAATTCATTGATTCGAACACTCATCAATTGACCTTCTGAAAGTGCCATTTCAAGAACCGCATCTTTCATACCGATTTGAGTATCGGCATTTTCGCCGACATAAGATTCAATTAAATTTTTAATGTCAATCGGGCCTTTGGATAAGCGGATAAATAAAAGTATTGTCAGGATAATAATAAACCCCAACAAAAATTCAAAGAAACGATAAATTCCTTTAACTAATTTTTTTGCCATTTAGAACACCTCTTGTCCAAACACATTCTGCATAAAGAACAACGCCAAAAAACATACGGCCGCCGCAATAATCGGCGTAATTATCCAAGCCGACATAATACGCAATAACATTTTAACTTTCAAGCCCTGTCCTTTTTTTGTTAAAGATACACCAATCAAGCCACCGACAATTGCACCGATACTGGAAATCGGAACCAAAGGAAACGCCGGCAAATTTCTGCTGACCAAAAATTGATGCAACGTCACCGATGAAAAAAGCAATAAAACAATACCTTGACTCATGATGGCGATAAATGCTTCTATCGAAGACATTTGAAGAACGTCCTGACCGATTGTAGTATTGACTTTTTTCGAATAAGTAAAGATACCGACCACAATTGCCAATCCGCCGATAAGGAACAATTGTTGTGCGGAAGAAAGTTCAAACAAAGAACCAATTTGTAATGTCGGCAAAGAAATAACCCGCACAAATGGGGCCATTATATTACCAATATTGTTTGCCCCCAAAGCATACGCACAAAAAGCACCGGCCAAAACCAACCCCAAACGCGTATATGCATCACGATAAAGCATCGGTACGGGGTGAACTTTCAAAAAACTTTTGACCGACACCGTCAATAAAAAAGCAATTAAAATAGCCAACAGCGGACTGGTAAACCAAGAAACAACGATTTGTGATACAATTTCCCATTGAATATCAACATGAACAAACAAACTCCAACCGATTAAGGCTCCGACAATGGCCTGTGTTGAAGATACGGGCAACCCTGCGCGCGTCATAAAAAATAACGATACGCCCGCAGATAACGTTGTTATAAAAGCACCCGCCAACGTGTTGATTTGCCCCAAATCCTGTAAAGTTTGGGATACACCGGCACCGCTGAAAACAGCACCCAAAACAATTAAAATGCTGGCAATTATTGCCGCCGTTTTAAAGGACAACATTCGTGTACCGATAGCCGTTCCGAAAACAGAACTCATATTATTGGCACCGAATGTCCAACCTAAAAAAAGTCCGCTTGATAAAAAGAAAAGTGTTGATAAATCCATCTTTAAAACGACCTTTTAACAGATAAAATTGTCAAGCTGTCCGCAACGTCTTCCGCAAAATCGGATATTTGTTCGGTTGCCATTTCAAAATCTTGCAACTGACGTTTATGCGCCAATTCCAATTTCTTTTGTTCAAAGAAAGCCGTCTTTAATACAGTTCCCTGTTGATCGGCTTGCTTTTCAAAAAACATCACTTTATGTAAATGATTTTTTATTTCCCCATTCATTGCAAAAAAACTGCGTGCTGATACGACCAAAGCTTCCACACAATCCAACACGGTTTGTACCAATTCTTTTATTTGCGTATGAAACTCACTCGGGATCACCGGCTTTTCAATAGCATACATATAAAGATTGCTTTCATATTTGTTGATAACGCGGTCAACACCTTCCAACAAATGCAAAACATCAGCTCGGGAATCCGGCAACAAAGTATGTTCGTAAAGTTGAGCTTCCACATCACGGCGCAGTTGATCATTTCTGGCTTCGAAAGCGCTGACTTGTTGACGTTTTTGAGAAAATTCTTCGGTTGCACCTTGTTCCAAATACAAAGAAATAGCACGTGCATAAACCAATCCGGCTTCTGATATATTATCAAAAAATTCCGTTATTTTATTATCTAATTCACGTGTTTTTTTGAATAATGCAAATTCCATTTTATTTCTCCTTTTCTTGATTTCCTAATCCGGCCGCCAACGAAGCGTTCAAAAATAAATCTATGTCACCGTCCAACACTCCCGAAGTATCGGAAGTTTCCGTTTCTGTCCGTAAATCCTTTACCATTTGATAAGGTTGCAAAACATACGAACGGATTTGATGTCCCCAACCGATTTCCGATTTAGTTGCTTCAACGGCTTGTTCTTTTTCAAACTTTTTTTGTAATTCCAATTCATATAAACGCGCCCGCAACATACTCCAAGCTTCATCTTTATTGGCAAATTGACTGCGTTGATTTTGACATTGAACAACAATTCCGGTCGGTAAGTGGGTAATACGAACAGCACTGTCCGTTCTGTTGACGTGCTGACCGCCCGCACCCGAAGCACGATATGTATCTATACGGCAATCGGACGGATCGATATCTATTTGAATACTGTCATCTATAACGGGATAAACCCAAACGGAAGCAAAGCTGGTATGCCGGCGGGCATTCGCATCAAAAGGCGATATACGAACCAAACGATGAACACCGCTTTCCGTTTTTAACCAACCATAAGCGTTATTACCCTTTATTTTAATAATAGCGGATTTAATACCGGCTTCTTCACCGGCGGTGATTTCCATTTCTTCCACTTGATATCCGTGCTTATTTCCCCAAAAAGTATACATTCGAAGCAACATTTGCGCCCAATCTTGCGCTTCCGTTCCACCGGCGCCGGGATGAATTTCCAAAAACGTATCGTTGCCGTCCGCTTCTCCGGAAAGCAAACTTTCCAACTCTTTTTGAGCCACTTCTTTTTGTAATACCTTTAATGATGTATCCGCTTCACTTAAAACAAATTCATCATTTTCCATTTCGGCCAAATCGATTAAATCGCAACAATCTTTCAATCGTGTTTCAAAAGAACGCACTGATTCGATAGCCGCATCTAATTTGTTTTTTTCCGTCATCAACTTTTGTGCTTTGGGCGCGTCATCCCAAAGATTAGGATCAGATGTCAAACTTTCTAATTCCGGCTGGCGATAAAGAGCATTATCCCAGTCAAAGACGCCTCCTGAGCAAATCCAATGATTGCTCTATGGTTTGTTTGATATTTTCCTGCTCTGCCTGCATTAGTACAATCCTCCCAAATCCGGTTCTTCTTCCGGTGTCATAATAACATCTTGCCCGATAACCGGTGTTTGTTCGTTGACGTTTGTTTCTTTTCTGAA
>JAGBRF010000101.1 GCA_017632555.1 Alphaproteobacteria bacterium
CCCGGCGGGCGACCTGCATATCCACGCGGCGCGGGTCACGGCCGAGCCGCTCTTCATTCCCCTGAACGTGGCGGCGACGCCCATGGAAATCATCGCGGTGCGCGACGGGGGCGGCGAAGTGCGGGTGGCCTTCAACACCTGCCGGGTCTGCAACGGCTCGCCCCGCGCCTATTTTGTTCACCAAAACAAACTCCACTCAGCCGCATTTTAAAAGAATGGTTGGATAAATTTACACCGCCACCATCCGTTACCATTCGCGTGGACATTGACCCGTATACGTTTTTATAATTGACAAAAAAGCCGTTTTAATGTATAAAGCGGAATATGTTTGGAGAGGTGGCAGAGTGGTCGAATGCGGCAGACTCGGCTACCGAAGCAAAGCGAAGGTGAACGAACAAAGAATTTGTGAGTTCTAACCTGTTGGGCGGCAAAGCCGACCGACAACAGATTTCGCAAGGGCGTCAACCCTGAAAAATGACAGAATATGTTTGGAGAGGTGGCAGAGTGGTCGAATGCGGCAGACTCGAAATCTGTTGTGCTGCTTGTCGGTACCGGGGGTTCGAATCCCCCCCTCTCCGCCAATAAATCACGGTTTCAAATTATCAATTGTTTTTTGTTCAAAAGCACGCGCACGTTGTTCGTTCAAGTTGCGCTTTACCACCAATTCGGGATTGGTGTCCGAACCGAATTTTTCGCTTTTAGATTCAGTTTCGGCGGGCGGTAATTCCTTTGACGATTCAAATCCCGGAAAAACATCGGCCGCCATGGCATTAAAAGAAACAAACATCAACAATAAAAATATCTTTTTCATTTTGAACCCCTTTTTCAAAACCCGACCATATACATATCAGTATATTCTGAAAGGGGTGGTTGTCAATCCTTTTTGGGGCTGTAAACACACATCATTCCGCCGTCCGGTAAGCGGGACATTTTCAATGTTAAAACCGTATCGTTTGCACCCGTCAATTCAATGCTTTTTTCTTCGTTTTCCAATGCGGTTAAAATCTTTTGTCTGACCAAATCCCACAAATCATCGCTGGCCACCCAGAACGATTTTTGAGATTCCAAAACGTCCATCAACAACGGTTCTGTTTGCAAGAAAGCTTTATCGGCTTCAAACAATTTTTCATAAGGTGCGTTCCATAATTTCAAGCGCCCCTCTTCACCGAAAATCAACAACGCTTCCGGCATTTCGTTTAAAATACTTTGTTGGTTGGACAATTGTGCATTATACATTCTTTCCATAGACACTTTGTCGGACACATCATCAAAAGTCATCACCACGCCACCCAACGGATACGGGTTCATCATACGTTTATAAATGCGACCGCTGGGCAAATATAAAATATCTTCTTGCAATGTTGTCAATGTTGAAAATTGTTCCAATTCTTTATGTTTGTATTTTACAAAATCCACCTCGTCCAACAATAATCTTTTTTCGTGTAATTGTTCCAAAATACCGGCATAGGACGGTCCGGTCAGCAACCATTCTTCCGGCAATTTCCACAAATCACTGAATGCTTTATTGTAAAATTGAACATAGCCCGCCGCATCAAAAATAACGATACCGGAAGACAATGCACCCAACACTTGATATTGCGCTTTTAAGTAATTTTCCAAACTCAATTTCAATGCTTGTTCGTTTTGAATATCGCGCACAAAACCCATTGTGAAACGTTCTTCGGGTTCTTTTTCCTGACCCAAAGGAATTTCGGTTATTTGCATTTGGTGTGTTTTCTTATCAACAATAAAAGACCCGACTTCGCTTTTTTCTTCGCCGGAACTTTTTGCCGCCACCGCCAATAATTTAGCACCCATTTTATCTTTGGCTTCATAGGACAATTCCATATTTTCTTTTAATGCTTCTTCTTTTGTTTTAACGTGTGCCAATTTCAAATACGCCGGGTTGCAATAAGCCAAAGACAAATCATAATTTCGCAACCAAAAAGCAAACGGCAACCCGTCCAAAGCCGATGTAAATAATTCATCACGCAAACGATAATTTTTCAAATCGTTTTTTAATATTTCGTTTTGCGCCAACAAATCCGTTTGATCCGAAAACCACAAAACATCAGCCAACACAACGCCATCCAAAGTCGTTGCTCGAACCCCCAAAACATTCAGGCGGATATTTTCACCAGCAGTTGATACTTTCAAATGAAATTCTTTGCCTGTTTGGGACAAATTAAAAACGGCTTTTTGTAATGCGTTTTGGCTTTTGGTTGATAATTTTTTTAAGATAATTTCAAAAGACGGTTTTGATTCATACACCCCCAATAAAACGGCCAAACGTCTGGAACAAATTTGAATGCCGGACGGCAAAAAATAAAAAAATCCGGACGGTGATGTTGATAAAATTTCCGTCAATTTGTCGTTTTCAAAACGATAACGCTTTTTTTGACGGCGCACTTTGAAATATAAAAAAAGCACCACGCAAAAGCATGCTATTTCCAATATGGTTAAAAGCAATTTTAATGTTGCATCTACCATCATGAACTCTCCAAAATTTTACGCCTGAAAGAAAGCGCTTCCATAATGTGTGGCGGTTCGATATCATCACAACCGGCTAAATCGGCAATAGTGCGAGCCACACGCAACAAACGATGATAACCGCGCGCTGATAAATTTGTTTGTGCGGCGGCATTTGTTATCATGTTTTGACATTCTTCGGATAAGGGTGAAAGCTTTTCCAACAGGGAACCGGAAGCTTGTGCATTACGGGTTATTCCATGACCTTCGTATCGTTTTGCGGAACGTTCAACGGCCTTTAAAACACGTTCGGCTATAACGGCGGATTTTTCACCGCTTGCCAAATGTCCGGATTGCAAATCAATCGGACTGACTGGATGAACATCAACAAACAAGTCTATTCTGTCCAAAAAAGGTCCTGACAACTTTTGTTGGTATTCCAAAGCACAACGTGGCGCCCGATGACATTCATGCCCCTTTAAGCCTAAATAACCGCATTTACACGGGTTCATGGCGGCAATCAACTGAAAGTGTGCCGGATAGGTAACGTGCCCGTTTACGCGTGCAACGGATACTTCCCCGGTTTCAAGCGGTTGGCGTAAAGCTTCCAATGCTTGACGTGAAAATTCGGGTAATTCGTCCAAAAATAATACGCCCGCATGTGCCAAAGAAATTTCGCCCGGCTTTGCCTTTAATCCGCCACCGACCAATGCCGGCATAGAAGCGGAATGGTGTGGCGCGCGGAACGGACGAACGGAAATCAATTCGCCGTCTTTTAATAAACCGGCAACGGAATGGACAATGCTGGCTTGCAACATTTCATCGGGTGTCATAGGCGGTAAAATGGACGAAAAACGTGCCGCCAACATAGATTTACCCGAACCCGGCGCACCAATCATCAGTACGTTATGTCCGCCGGCGGCAGCTATTTCCAAAGCGCGTTTTGCTTTTTCTTGACCTTTTACATCGGAAAAATCACCCAAGAAACCCAAACTGTGTTGTGTTTTTTGTGTTGGGTGTTCGATTAAATTTACACCCTTAAAGTGATTGACAATTTCAGTTAAAGAAGCGGCCGGTAAAATATCCGTATTGCCGGACCATAAAGCCTCTGATCCTTGTTCTTTCGGACAAATAAAACCCGTGTCAAATGATGTTGCCGCCATTGCGCCCGGCAATATACCGGAAACGGGGGCAATACGTCCGTCCAATCCCAATTCACCCATAATGGTATAATTTTGCATTTGTTCGGTCGGTAATACTTCCATAGCACACAGTAAAGCCACGGCAATAGGCAAATCAAAATGCGTCCCTTCCTTTGATATATCAGCGGGCGCCAAATTGATTATAATGCGTTTAGACGGCAATATAAAACCCAATGAAGATAAAGCCGCCCGGACACGTTCTGCACTTTCCGTAACGGCTTTTTCTGCTAAACCTACTATTTTGAAACAAGGTAACCCTGAACTGATTTGAACTTCAACGGCTATCTTTTGTGCTTCCACGCCCCGAAAAGAAACAGTTGTTACGCGTGAAAGCATTATTATCTCCTACCAACGAGGAATGTTGTTATTTTCTCTCCATTGACCCGTTGCGTTTGTCGGATATGTACCGGCTGTATCCAATTCGTCTTGCGCCGTAAAGCGTGACAAGTTGGCGGAACGAACATAACCCAAACGTTCGTATGATTCCAAGCAAACATCATCAGTTATCGGGCAACGAACCAAATCACGTTGAATCGGGTGTTGCAAGATGATGTATCCGTTTTGTTGAACTTCAAATTCGGCCGGTTGAGAATAATTACTTAAAGGCAAAATGTCTTCGCCGTTGTCAAAACCCATCGGTTGCGGTTGAGCATAATCTTGCCCGTATGGGTTTTCTACATACGGTGCAGGCGGTTCAACACGATAAACTTGAGCCGGAACCGGGGCGGGAGGGGGAGCCATTACAGGGGCTTGTGCCGGAGCCGGAACAACAATTTCAACAGATGTCGGGGCATAAGAACGACCACTCATAATGTTCTTTTCTTTGTAATCCAAAGCTTTTGAACGATCAATAAAGGCAGCTTCACGATCAGCCAACTTCTTTTCACGTTCATACAATTCTTGTTGAGCGTCCATCAAGTGTTTTTCTTTTATGAACAATTCTTCTTCTTTCTTTGTCAAAGCAACATTGATGTTTTGTTCATAAGCAGGAGGTTCCAACGCATACGGATTTACGGCCACTTCAGCTTGAACAGCAGGTTCCGGTTCCGCAAACGGTTCTGGTGTTGCAACTGGTTGTTGCACGGCAACAGGTGCCGCATAAGGTTGGTTGTACATAGCGTCTTGGCGATATGATCTGTCATAATCGTCATATGATTCACTGCGCCGACCGTTATTCATACAAGCGCACAATAACAAACACGAAAAAATCCATAAAAACTTCATTTTTTTCCCCTTCCGAGTGTTGTTTTTACATAATCTGACTACACTATAAAACAAAAACGACTCGACGGCAAGCTTTTTTTTAA
>JAGBRF010000102.1 GCA_017632555.1 Alphaproteobacteria bacterium
CGGTTATACACCATTGATGGTGGCAACCATAAAAGGATATACGGAAATAGTAAAAGTATTGCTTGAAGCCGGCGCTGATATTAATATAAAAAAATTTGGCAGAAAGGCCTTTGATATGGCGCGGGACAATAAAAAATCAGATATAGAAACTTTGTTACTTCAAGAAATGAAAAGACGTATAGAAAAAGGTAAAGTCAAGCTGGTCTTGGACAATATGAGAAGGTCTTTGTCCCGACAATAATAAAAAATCCCCCGTTAAGTTCGGGGGATTTATTTTGCGTTTGAAATCTTATTTTTCCAAAACTTTAACGCCTGGTAATTGTTTGCCTTCCATCCATTCCAAGAAAGCACCACCGGCGGCGGAAACATAAGTCAAATCTTTTTTAACACCCGTTTTTTTCAATGCGGAAACGGTATCACCACCACCCGCAACGGATATCAATTTACCGGCCTTTGTCAATTCGGCAACGGCATCAGCGATTTTGTTTGTTGCTGTGTCAAATGGTTTGATTTCAAAAGCACCGACAGGACCATTCCAAATCAATGTTTTGCATTTGCCCAATGTTTCAATAAACAAATCGGTTGATTTCGGTCCGATATCCAATAACGGTTTGCCGGTCGGTAATGCGTTTACATCGGCAACGTGCGGTTCTTGACCTTCGCCAAATTCATTTGCCCAAACCAAATCCGTTGGCAAAACGATTGTGCAATTTCCGGCATTTGCCATAATGGATTTTGCTGTGTCAACCATAGCCGGTTCAACCAAAGAACCTTCGCCCATCGGAATACCCTTTGCAGCCAAGAAAGTATGAGCCATACCGCCACCGATCAACAAATAATCGACTTTCTTTACCAAGTTGCCCAATAAATCCAATTTTGTGGAAACTTTTGAACCGCCAACCAATGCGGCAACCGGATGAACGGAATTACCCAAAGCTTTATCCAAAGCTTCCAATTCGGCTTGCATCAAACGACCGGCAACACGAACAGGAACATATTGAGCCATACCGGCTGTGGAAGCGTGGGCACGGTGTGCTGTTGAAAAAGCATCGTTGACGTAAATATCAACGCCTTTTGCTAATGTTTTGCAAAATTCCGGATCATTTTTTTCTTCACCGGCATAGAAACGCAAGTTTTCCAACATAATGACATCGCCGTCTTTCATAGCGGCAACGGCGGCATCAACTTTCGGTCCGATACAATCATCAACAAAAGTGATTTTTTTGCCGGTTGCTTTTTCCAATTCCGGAACGATGAAAGCCATTGAAAATTCCGGTTTCTTTTCTCCGTCAGGACGCCCGAAGTGGGAAGTAACAATTACCTTTGCACCTTTATCAGCCAAAGTTGTCAAAGTCGGAGCAAAACGATCGATTCGAGTTGTATCGGAAACAACACCGCCTTTTGCAGGAACGTTTAAGTCTGCACGAATAAAAACAACTTTGCCTTTGATATCGCCTAAATCATCAAGCGTATTAAAATTTGCCATTTTATTTTTCCTTTCTGTTAAATTATGTTCACTTTGTCGCACATTTAATCACAAGATGATACGAAATGCAAGATTTTATTTTATAAAGTTTTGAATAAATAAAGCTTGCTTGAAATAAAAAAATCGAATAGTATTTGGTGCAACGAGGTTTTTTATGATACGAAAATCAGTTTTCTTTTATATGATAGTGATTTTTTTTGCCGCCTGCATTTTTGGTGGCAGTGTTTTTTCCACGTATGAATTTTTCTTATCAGACGGGCCTTTGACACAACGTCAGGAAATTGTAATTGAAAAAGGTCAATCTTTACGACAAATAGCAAATTATTTGCAAGAAAAGGGTGTTATCGAAAGCCCGGCCATATTCGTTTTGGGTGTTCGTGTCAGCCAAAAAGATAACGAATTAAAAGCGGGCGAATATTCTATTCCGGCACATGCCAGTGCCAAAATGGTTATGGATATTATCACGGGCGGTCAAACTTTTATCCGGCGTATTACAATTCCGGAAGGGTTGACGTCTTATCAAATTGTTCAAATGTTGAACGAAACGAAAAGTTTGGAAGGGGAAATAAAGCAGATTCCGGAAGAAGGTTCGTTATTGCCGGAAACATATTATTATTCCGCCGGTGATACGCGTGAAAGCTTGATTAAAAGAATGCAAAATGCGATGACGCGGACGGTGGAAGAATTATGGCCCAATCGGAAAAAGGATTTATTGTTGAAAAATAAAAAAGACGTAGTGATTATGGCTTCCATTATCGAAAAGGAAACCTCTTTTAATTCCGAAAGAGCCCACATTGCGTCCGTTTTCTTTAATCGTCTGAAAAGTAAAATGCGACTTCAATCCGATCCGACTGTTATTTACGGATTGTCCGAAAAAACAGGCGTTTTCAAACGTAAATTGTGGTCAAATGATTTGAAACGTAAGCACGAATACAACACGTATGTGATTTACGGATTACCGCCGGGGGCTATTTCAAATCCGGGAAGGGCGTCCATTGCGGCTGTTTTAAATCCGGACGACACAAAGGATTTGTATTTTGTGGCAAACGGAAAGGGCGGACATTCTTTTTCTCAAACATATAAAGAACATCAGGAACGTGTGAACGAATGGCGGAAAGTTAAAAACGGTTCGGCTTCAAAGAAAACAAAACAAAAGAAGGAAGCTCAACCCGGAACACCGCCCGAAACATCACCCGAAACAGACGGCGAAGATATCGATGAAGAAGATAATAAAGAAGAATAAAAATACTTGACAAAATAATGAAGTTGGTGTATAATAGGGTATTATTTTAGTTGATTTGCTGATTGTTCGGGAGATACATAAATGTCAAAAAGGGAATTTATACCAATAAAACTTACACCACTTGGCGGATTATATGAATTCGGAAACCAAAGTTATTTATACCAAATCGGGGATTCGGCTGTTTTGGTTGATGCCGGTTCTTATTTCAGTTCGTCCGATCCCGGAAAGGCAAACACACGCTTTTTGCCGGATTTCAGCAGATTGAAAGAAATCAAAAAATTAGATGCTATTTTTATTACGCATACGCACGAAGACCATTTGGGCGGAATAACTTATTTATTGAAAAATTTTCCCGAAACACCGATTTATTGTACGCCGTATGTCGGTGATAATATTTTGGTACGCGTCAATGTGGAAGGCCTTAAAATCCCGCATCTTCGCAGTCGCATAAAGCGTATCAAACAAAATACTTTAATTCCTGTTCAAAAAGATTTTAATGTTGAATTTATACCGACAGATCATTCCGTGCCTGACGCTTCTATGATTTATATGGCAACTTCTGCCGGTAACATCTTGCACACAGGCGATTGGCGTGCCGGAGAAACGGAAAAAAGCAGATTGTTTTGGAAACGCTTGATGGAATTGCGTAAATTCGGAATGTTGGCCGTTGTCGCAGATTCAACGGGTGTTGATAATAATCGAGAAGATTTATGTTCGGAAAGCCAAATTTATGACGGATTGGATCAGGTCGTTGCCAGAAACATTGATTCATATGATAACTTTGTTTTTTCGACTTTTTCCACACACGTGGACAGAGTGGCTTCCATTTGTAAGTTAGCATATAAATATGAACAAAAAGCACCATCATTTTTAGGAACCGGTATGGTGGTAAATCAAATGGTTGCTTTTTGCAGACGAATGTTGCCTATTCGTGCAATTAAATCCCCGGAAGACATCAGCGCATCAAACGGATTTTTTATTGCCACAGGATCACAGGCTGAACCGGGTTCGTTTTTGATGAAAGTCGCAAGGGGCAGACAAAAATTGAGCCGTCCGACTTGTATTGTTATTTCGGCCAGTGAAATTCCCAGCAGAAAAAGTAAGATTCATTCGATGATTGAAGCCTTAAAAAAGCAAGGTCACACAATTATTTGTAATGATGAAGAAAATTTGACGCATATGTCCGGTCATGCTACTTGTAAGGATATGGGACGTTTGATTGAAACTGTTCGTCCTCAAATTTATATTCCTGTTCATGGTGAAAAACATCATTTGGAAGCAGCAAAAGAATTGGCCGAACAACATAATGTGCCGGAAGTTGTTCAATTTAACAACGTTGGTGAAACGGTCAGTTTCGGTGACCGTAACGATACGGAACAACATCAGGAATTTACATACAAAAAAGTGTCAGACCATAAAATGTTCAACGCATATTATGTGAAAAACTTAAAACAACATATGCACTTTTAATCGCCGACTTTTTTCTTTAGTGATGCTTTGAACAATCGGTGTAATTCTTTGGTGGCTTTTCCGTAAATACTGTTCTTCGGATAATTGCCTTTTCTGTTTAATGTGCCGGCTTGTACACCCGTCAAAATTTCAATGCCTTCACTGATGGTGCTGACGGCATATATGTGGAATAATCCTTTTTGAACGGCGGAAACAACATCTTCACGTAACATCAAATTACGTAAATTCGTTTTCGGAATGATAACGCCTTGTTCGCCCGTCAATCCGTTGATTTGGCAAACATCAAAGAAACCTTCTATTTTTTCATTGACAGCACCGATGGCCTGAACTTGTCCCAATTGGTTGACAGACCCCGTAACGGCAATGCCTTGACGAATAGGTTGTTTTGATAAAGCGGACAACAGGGCATACAATTCAGCCGATGAAGCGGAATCGCCGTCAATCGGTCCGTAAGATTGTTCGATTGCCAAACTGGCATTGAACGAAAGCGGTTCTTTTTGTCCGAAAGTGGAAGACAAGAACGAGGACAGAATTAAAACGCCTTTTGTGTGTAAAGGTCCGCCCAATTCAACTTCACGTTCAATATCGATAATTTTACCATCGCCCAAATAAACTTGGCAAGTTAAACGACTGGGGCGACCGAAACGAATATGTCCGAATTCTTGAACGGCCAAAATGTTGATTTGTCCGACTTCTATGCCAGCCGTTTTAATAATAATGGTTCCGTTTTTAATGTGTTCCAAACTCAATTTGTGCAAGTTGTTTGATCTTTCGATTTTGGCACGAATAGCGTTTTCAACATGACGGCGTTCGGTCAGCGGACTTTTATCCAATCGGGCAAAATAATCCGATTCTTTCATCAAGTCGGAAATGTAAGACAGTCGAGTTGTCAATTTCGTAGAATCTTCACTGGCTCTGGAAGAATATTCAATCAACCGTTCCAATGCGTTTTTGGAAAAAGCTTTTAATTTATACTTTTGGACCAACATAGCCATCAAGGCAATGTATTTTTCCATATTTTCTTCATTTCGGTCGATTTTGGGATAAAAGTTGGCTTCGACTTTGAATAATTTTAAAAAGTCCGGATCTTGTTCAGACAAAGCATAATACAAATCTGGTTCACCGATTAAAACGATTTTGATATCCAAAGGAATCGGTTCCGGTTCCAAAGTCGTTGTGCTGATAACACCGGCTTCTTCTTCTGCGGATTCGATGTGTATCTTTTTTGCTTTTAAGGCACGTTTCAAACTTTCCCAAGCGGCCGGATGTGCGCAAATATCTTTGGCTTCAATAATCAAAAAACCACCATTTGCCAAATGCAAAGCACCCGGTTTAATCAAGCTGAAATCCGTTGTTAAAGTACCAAAATGTTGCATACGTTCCATACGTCCGACCAAGTTTGGCAAATTCGGGTGTTCCAAATAAATAACAGGCGCATTTTGACGCGGACTGTGATGAACCAACAAATTGACTTTATAACGATCCATAATCAAAGAATTCTTTTTGGATTTTTTGATGAAAGTGGACAAGGCATCTTCTTCTTCGGTTTGTTCGTCCAAGAACAACGTAACGTTTTCGATAATGTCGTTATCCATATTTTCAATGTATTCTTTTGCGGACGGAATATCGGCGTATTTTTTCAATAAATCCTGCACCAATCCTTGCACGGCATCACGTGTCATTTGTTGATTGAGCAGGTTGATTTGTTCTTTTTCTTCCTTTTCCCATTTCGGAACTTCTTTGATAGCATCTTTCAAACGTTCTTGCGTTTCACTCATCTGATCCAAAACACGTTTACGGGTTGCTTTCGGCAATTTATCAAACGTTTCCGGCGTTAAAACTTCTCCGTTATATGTCGGCGCAACAACTAAACCGGTCGGCATACGCAAAATAGCCACGTTCTTTTTGCCTTTGGCAATATCTTGCAATGAGGCAAAATATTCATCACGTTGATTTTTGAACCGTTCTTGAATCATGTGGACTTGTTTGTTGTAATTGTTATCTTCAAAAATGCCGGGCAAAATATTCAGCGACTCGCTGATGAATTTTTCAATGTCTTTTACAAAGTTTTTTCCGCGTCCCGCCGGCAAGCGAATAGCCTTTGGTTTATGGGAAAAATCAAAATTGTTCACATAGCACCAATCATCAGGCGCTTTGCGGTTTAAAGCTTCTTTTTTCAATAATTGCAGGGCTAAACTTTTTTTGCCGTTACCCTCCGAACCCAAACAAAAAACATTGTATCCGTCATCGGGCATATTCATAGCAAACAAAATGGCATCGATGGCTTTTTCTTGGCCGATAACTTCGGAATTATTTTCAACTTCCTTTGTCGTTTGAAAGGCCAAGGACTTTAAGGAACACGGTGTATACAAATCTTTGTAAGAAACTTCGTTTTTGAGCATAATTCTCCCCTGTCTAACTATTTAGTTTTTAATTATTTTCGTGCCTTTTCGTTAATAAAGAATTAAGAAAATTATTTTTTTACTGGTAAAATGCTTTTTTTTAGAGTATACTATCATTAAAGCGGGGCTAAGGGGCAATGATTGAAAACCTGACATGGTATGAAAAAGTACGTATTTGGCTGAGCGATTTTTCTTTTATGGAAAAACCCTTGCAGTACATGGACGCCTTCGTTGATAAATCAAAAATTGTTATGCAAAATATGGGCATTTGGCTTCGCTACATATTGCTTTTGTTCCTGCTGACGTTGTTGATGGTTGCCTTGAAAATCATTTTCCGTTTCCTTCGAAATTGGTACAAAGCATCTTTCTTGGACGTATCGGAAAGCACGCGTATGCGTTTTTGGGAACGTTATGCACAGGCTGATGAGAAAAAGGCCTTTTTTGAAGTTTCCGAAATGTTTGATCAGGTTAAAAAAGACCCCATAGAAGTGAAAAAGGTAAAAAAGATTTCTGCGCAAACAATCGGATTCGATTTGTTCTATCAAATTATGAACGCACTCAATCAAGGAATGGCAGGAAACGAAATAATGAAAATCCTGCCATCAAAATATTCGATGATGGATATTGCGCCTTTAATCGATGCTATTCGTTCGTTTCGGGATTTTGCCGCCCGTAAGATTTTGGAACCGCATTCGCGTGAACGCCGGCATTATGCACGTGCCTTAAAAGAAATGTCAGAAGGTCGTCCCCAAAGGGCCGCACACTTGATGAAGCAAGAATTGATGCGCCAACAAAAAACCGCCTTTGTGTTAAAGGATGGTTTGTTGCAACAATATGCCCGAAGGGAAGCCGCACAAATGTCGTTATGTTTGGCGTTGATTTTGGGTGTTTATGATACGCGTTTGGCGGATAAAGCTTATCAACGGGCAATCGAATTAAACCCGAAAGATTCGAATGCAAAAATCTTATACGGTCGTTTCAGGCAACGTCTGTTCGGTCAAAACGATAAGATGTTAAAGGGTCTTTTCTTGAATTTGGCAAAGAACGTGGATAAGACAATCCAAAATTATATGTTGAACTACGCAATCGAGATGATTCGAAAGACGGAAGTCAGAGCCAGATTGGATGAGATTCGTTCTCAATTTAAGGACGAAAAAGAACGTTATAACGAAGCTGTTCAAATTGAACGCCTGAAAGTTCGCGAACTTTTAAAAATGGCACGTATGCGTTCAATTGCGTTGGAAGAACGCATCCGATAACTGCTTGAAAATAAAAGCAGATTCTTCGTGTAAAAAAAACACAAAAAAGTCAAGTAAAAAATATAGATTTTTTTTGCTTTTTTTTCATTTTTTTCTATGCTTTTTTATCAAATTTGCTATACTGAATCCAAGATATAGAAAAATATGCGTTTTCTATGGATTCTTTAACAAAAAAAAGGAAAATTAAAATGATGAAAATGACAATAGAACGTGCCGCCTTGTTGAAATCGCTTTCACATGTGCAAAGTGTGGTTGAACGCAGACAAACAATTCCAATTCTTTCCAATGTGTTGTTGGAAGCAACTCCGGATAATGGTGGTGCTTTGCGTTTACGTGCAACGGATAATGAAATCGAAGTTTCGGATATGGTTCCTGCCAAAATCGAGCAGCCTGCTTCATTGACTGTTTCGGCACACAAACTTTACGATATTGTCAAAAAGTTACCGGAAGGGGCTGATGTTCGTTTCGAATGTGACGGGGATGGTTCTCAATTGCAAGTGACGTCCGGTCGTTCACGTTTTGCTTTATCAACAATTCCGGCAGAAGGTTTCCCGACAATGCAACTTGAACAAGCTGCATCAACATTCTCTTTGCCGGCAAGTGCTTTGGCAAACTTGATTGAACGCACCCAATTTGCCGCATCGACCGAGGAAACGCATTACAATTTGAACGGTCTTTATATGCACGAAAAAGAAGGCGACAAACATTTGTTGAAAGTGGCTGCAACGGACGGACACCGTTTGGCAACTGCTGAAATCGAAGCGCCGGATGGCATCAATGGTATGCCGGCCGTTATTATTCCGCGTAAAACAATCGGTGAATTGACAAAGTTGTTGGCGGAAACAGACGGAAATGTGGAAGTTTCTGTTTCTCAAAATCAAATCCGTTTTTCTTTGGGTGATGTCGTGTTGGCTTCCCGTTTAATTGACGGCAGCTATCCGGTTTATGAACGTGTTATTCCGGAAGGAAACGATAAGTTCTTGGAAGTGGACAGTGCCGGTTTGATTACATTGGTTGACCGTGTTGCTGTTATTTTTGAAAAATCACGCGGTATCAAGTTGCAATTGAAAAAAGGCGTTTTGACCGTGACTGCTTCCAACACGGAAGAAGGTATGGCCGAAGATGAAATGGAAGCCGGATACGATGGCGAACCGTTGGAAGTCGGTTTCAATTATCGTTATTTGTTGGATATTTTGGCTCAAATCAAAGGTGGTACGGTTCGTTTTTCTTTCCGTGACGCAATGTCACCGGTCGTATTGCAAGATGCCAATGATTCAACGGCTTTGTATGTTTTGATGCCAATGCGTGTTTAATACGGAATAAAATATGCGTTTGGGTATTCAAGATCTTCGTTTACATCATTTCAGGTGTTATGAAAGTCTGTCCTTAAAAATGGGGACAGACTTATCGCCTGTTGTATTGACCGGTGGAAATGGTGCCGGTAAGACGAATATCTTGGAAGCAATTTCGTTTTTGGTTCCGGGGCGCGGATTACGTCAAGCGCGTTTGTCGGATATAGCAACAAAAACACCCGAACAAATGCAAATGTTAGATGCCGTTCCCGTAGACACTTCTTGGGCGGTCAGTGCTTGTGTGCAAACGCAAAACGGACCCGTTCAGATTGGAACCGGCTTGACGGATAAAACGGAAAGACGGCAAATCCGAATCGATGGCGAAAATGCCAAAACGCAACGCGAGTTGGGCAATGTTTTAAGTGCTATTTGGATAACGCCGGCGCAAGATCGGTTGTTTTGCGGTGATCCGGCGGCAAGACGGCGCTTTTTGGACCGGTTGGTTCAAGCCTTTGATGCCGGTCATGCAACTGTTTGTTCGGATTATTCATACGCCTTGAAACAATGGAATAATTTGTTGCACGAAGGCAGAACCGATCCTTCATGGTTAAATGCTTTGGAAGAACAAATCGCCGCCGGTGCGGTTGCTATTGCAGCGGCCAGACGCGATATTGTGACGCGCTTACAAACGTTTTTGAAAACAAAAGAAG
>JAGBRF010000103.1 GCA_017632555.1 Alphaproteobacteria bacterium
AAAGGATGAAAATCAAGAAAGTTTGCTTGATATATTGGAAAATAATGTGGTTTCCGATGAAGATGAAAATCCGTATGAAAATGTTCTGTTGAAAAATTTGTTGAATTCTGACGGCGTTAAAAAGGGCGTTGATTTGCATGCCATTGTTTCTTCAAAATCAAAATTGACACAGGCAAAGAAAATACTTACTTTGCAAGCAATCAAAGCCAAAGCAAGACAGAACCCGGAAAAATATCAACGAATCAACAAAGCGTTGAACAAAGATTCTTCCAGATAAATAAAAAACTCCCCGTTTTTTCGACAGGGAGTTTTTGTTTTTCATTGAAAATTATTTAATCCACTTCTTTGCTTCTTCGTAATCTTCCATCGTGTTGATGTCAGCCGGAGCATCTTGCACCAACTTTATACCGCTGACAACTTTTGCACGGATAGTCATGCCGTCTTCTATGGCACGCAATTGTTCCAATGCTTCGCGGTCTTCCAACACGCCGACCGGCAAAGATACCATACGTTTTAAAGCAGATGCTTTATAAACATAAATGCCGATGTGATGATAAAAGTTATGCGATTTGGATTTTTCTGGGTTGCGAATAAACGGCGCCGCCGCACGTGTAAAGTAAATGCAACGTCCTTCATCTTCTCCGTCCTTTACGGGCATAACAATTTTCACCATGCTGGGATCGTTTATGTCTTTTTCGGATTTGAACACCATACCGCATGTAGCAATATCGCAATCGGTGTCTTCCACCATTTTGACCAAAGGCAAACATACGGACGGGTCAACGTTGATGTTATCGCCTTGGAAATTGACAACGATATCGTATTTATCACCATTGGGGTCGATTTGTTTTAATACAGCGGCAATACGGTCCGTTCCGCTGGGCAATTTCGGGTCAGTCAAAAAAGCCTTTGCACCGAATTTTGCACATTCATCAACAATGACTTGATCGCCGGAAGCAACAACAATATCGCCCGGAATAACTTTTTTAACGTTTTCATAAACGCGTTGAATCATTGTTTTTCCGTTGATATCCAAAAGCGGTTTATTCGGCAGTCTGGTCGAAGCCATACGAACCGGTATCATTGTAATAATTTTACTCATTTTTTGTCCCTTTCATTTTAAAACACTGTTATTTAACAGCCAATCTTCGAAATCAGCAACACTTTTTACTTCTGCGTCAATTGCGGATTTTATATCATCGGGCGTATCGGTCGAAAAACCGCTGCGGCAACGGACCGTGTGCATACCGACTTTTAAGGCTGTTTGGCAATTAAAAATTCTGTCGTCAACCAAAACGGTTTCTTCGGGCTTCAAATTGTATTTTTTCAAACATTCAAGTATTCTTTGTTCTTTTTCGCCCAACATATCTTTTCCTTTTCTGCCACCTGCCGAATTTTTGTGTTCGACAACTTCGATGTGGACAAAGGAAAGCTTATCACCCAAAGCATTTGCTATCATCTTTCTTTTTACTTCGGCATTAAAACCCGATGACATAGTCAATTGCAAATAACCCCGTTTGTGCAAGTCGGTCAATGTGTCAACTACGTCAGGATACAAGGGTCTGTCAAAGTAAATTTCACCGCTGTTATGACAAAAATCTTCGTTAAATTTTTGGCCCAAGGTCGGATGTGAAATCAATTCCAACGAACCGAATTTGGGATCTATCGGCAACGCCTTTGGTAAATCTTCCCATTTCAAATCTTTATAGATGTCTTTGTAATTCGGGTGTTCAGTCAAAAAACGAAAATAAGCATGGTCCAGATTGGCAAGAACGCCATCTACATCCCACATAATGTTTTTAATAACGGGCTTATTCATGGTTTTAGAACTTATACTTTAACCCGGTTTTGACGTTAGTGTGGGTGTCGCTTTCCATGAAGTGTTGGACGGTGCCGTAAAGGTTCCATTCGTTCACGTCATAGTCAAAGCCGAATGTGGCAACGCCACGATATTCGTTTGTATCGTCATACAGGTTGAATGAACCATCCATACCACGCATTCCCATTTTAACGTTGTAGGGATCAGCAAATTCTTTATACACCATCAATCCGGCATTCAAGTTGACGTTGCCGATTTGTTTATTCGCATGTAAACCCAAACCGGCTTCAACAGATAATTGATTGTCGGACGGCATTGTTAAAGCATACGCTTTGTTTCCTTCACTGCCGCGTTGGTTAAAGGCGATTGCGTTAA
>JAGBRF010000104.1 GCA_017632555.1 Alphaproteobacteria bacterium
AAATTCGTTTGGCTTCCGGTGCACCGTTGGGATATTCGCAAAACGATGTACGTATAGAAGGTTGTGCGATTGAATGCCGTATCAACGCAGAAAATCCGCAAACATTCGTTCCCAGCCCCGGACAAATCGATTGTTGGCACGTGCCCGGCGGTTTATGGGTTCGTGTAGATTCGGCTATGTTTGCCGGTTATAAAGTGCCGCCTCATTACGACAGTTTAGTTGCTAAACTGATTGTTTTCGGTCGAACACGTAACGGTGCTTTGATGCGTTTGCGGCGTGCTTTGGACGAATTTGTCATTGACGGCATAGAAACAACCATACCTTTGCATCAAAAATTGATTCATGAATCGGAATTCATTGACGGGCAATACAACATTCATTGGTTGCAAAAGTTTTTGAAAGAAAACGCCAAAAAGTAAATAACGGCAACTTTATCCGATAATATAAAAAGATATTGACCACAGATAAGCAAAAGTTTATACTCTTTGTCAGAAACGTTTTTACAAAGGGGAATTTTCATGAAAAAAGTTTTATTTATAATACTGTTTTGCGGGCTGTTCGGTGGTTTTGATGCATTGGCAAAAGAAGAATACGATGCCAAACAAACAAAAACTTGCCAAGACGGATTGCTTTGCGATTTGAATGGTAAACTGATAACCGGAACAGTCAAAGAATACGATGAAAAAGAAAACTTAAAAAGCGAAATTTCCTATTTTAACGGGCGAATGAACGGATCCGCAGAAACTTATTATGCAAACGGAAATATGAAAACCAGTGCGCATTATGTGTATGGAAAGAAAGTCGGTAAGAATAAAAAATACTATGAAAACGGTCAATTAAAAGCCGATTTGACATATAAAAACGGGGAAAAGAACGGCACTTCTCAAGTATATGATGAAGCGGGCAATTTAACCGCGGAAATTTTATTCAAAAACGGGAAAGCCATTTCCGGTGAAATGTATGATGATGAAGGCAATAAAACAAAAATGACAAGCGCCCATCTGCACAACATTGATAAAGGCATAATGCCAAACGGTAAATAGAAAAATAGGGATAAAGTTTTAACGATATTCAAAAACCGTCCACATAGGGCGGTTTTCTGGTGGGTGTAACTGGGTTCGAACCAGTGGCCCCTACGATGTGAACGTAGTGCTCTACCGCTGAGCTATACACCCGAAAGCGTTATCTTTTATATTCGTTTTGCGGTAAATTGTCAAGGGTTAAAAATTATTTTTTTGCGGCTTGGCTGATTTTTCCCAATTCATCTTCCGCTTTCATTATTTGCGACATAGTCATTTCACCGCTTAAACGATCAATCATATTTTGTAAATCATCTTCACTTTGTGCGAAAGCAGGGTGCTTTTTACTTAAAGTAAGCCAAATGTATGCGCACACATAATTGTCAATGCTTAAACAAATGTTCACAATTTCCAACATTGCAGTCGGATCACCGGACAAAGCCAACTGTTGTTTTTCCTTTATAATTTCTTCTTTTTTGATGATGTCGTCCAACAAAATAATTCGTTCGGCGGCTTCTTTCCTTAAATTTGCATTGTCGCATCTTAAAACTTTTTCGTAATACGCCATAGCATCATCAAACGATATATCCGTTCCGTGACCAAACGTATACATGCTGGCCACTTTCATTTGGGCATATGGATTTTTTTCGGCGGCTTTTAAGTAAAGTTCAAAGGCTTTTTCTTCGTTTTTTTCGACCAATTTGCCTTGTTCATGAATAGCGGCGGCAATGTAAGCGGCAGCGGCATTTCCTTTTTGAATATACGGTTCAAGCAAATTCAACACAGCCGATGTTTGAATGGTCAGCATATCCGCGTGGGGTTCCAGTTCTTTATAATCTTCTTCCCATGTGGTTGCAAATGCCAAATGTGCAGTAAAAACAATAAATAAAAACAACCCAAATCGTTTCATAATGCTTTCCTTTTACGGATACTTTTAAACTATGGCAAAATAAAAGTCAAATAAATAAAAAATTTTTGTTGTTTTGACTTGACGAAAACGCATTTTCATACTATCTGATAGACAAAGCCTTTTGTATAGGCTTAAGAATTTGTTTAAATAAGTATAAGGAAGAAGAAAATGAAGTTTAAACCATTATTGGATCGGGTCGTTATTCGCCGTATTGAAGAAGAAAAAAGAACTGCCGGAGGATTGATTATTCCGGATACAGCAAAGGAAAAACCATCACAGGGTGTTGTTTTGGCTGTTGGTCCCGGTGGTCGTGATGAAGACGGAAAGCCTGTAACTATGACATTGAAGGAAGGTAATCGCGTTTTGTTCGGAAAATGGTCCGGAACGGAAATCAAATTAAACGGGGAAGAATTGTTGATTATGCGTGAATCCGATATTTTGGGAATTATTGAAGATTAAGAAAGGAATATAAAATGTCTGCAAAAGAAATCAAATTTGGTGTTGATGCTCGTTCAAAAATGTTGCACGGTGTCGATATTTTGGCTGATACCGTAAAGGTTACTTTGGGCCCAAAAGGTCGTAATGTTGTTTTAAGCAAACAATATGGTGCTCCGAAAATTACAAAAGACGGTGTGTCCGTTGCAAAAGAAATAGAATTGGCTGATAAATTCGAAAATATGGGTGCCGCAATGGTTCGCGAAGTTGCTTCCAAATCCGCTGATGTTGCTGGTGACGGTACAACAACCGCTACTGTTTTGGCACAAGCGATTATCCGTGAAGGTTGCAAGGCCGTTGCTGCCGGTATGAACCCGATGGATTTGAAGCGCGGTATCGATATGGCTGTGGAAGCTGTTGTCGAAGATGTTAAAAGCCGTTCAAAGAAAGTTTCTACTTCCGAAGAAATTGCCCAAGTCGGTACAATTTCCGCAAACGGCGACCGTTCTATCGGTGAATACATTGCCGAAGCAATGAAGAAAGTCGGTAACGAAGGCGTTATTACCGTTGAAGATGCAAAAGGTATGGAAACAGAATTGGACGTTGTTGAAGGTATGCAATTCGACCGCGGATATTTATCTCCGTACTTCATTACAAATCCGGAAAAGATGATTGCTGATTTGGATAATCCCTACATTTTAATCAATGACGGCAAATTATCAAACTTGCAGGCAATGATTCCGGTTTTGGAAGCCGTTATTCAAACCGGTCGTCCTTTGTTGATTATCGCCGAAGATGTTGAAGGCGAAGCTTTGGCAACATTGGTCGTCAATAAATTGCGTGGCGGATTAAAGGTTGCTGCCGTTAAAGCTCCGGGCTTTGGTGACAGACGTAAAGCCATGTTGGAAGATATCGCTATCTTAACAGGTGGGCAAGTCATTTCCGCCGAAGTCGGTATCAAGTTGGAAGATGTAACAATCGATATGTTGGGCGGTGCCAAGAAAGTTGCTATTACAAAAGACGATACAACAATCGTTGACGGATTGGGTGCAAAAGATTTGATTGAAGCTCGTTGCAATCAAATTCGTAAACAAGTTTCTGAATCCACTTCCGATTATGATCGTGAAAAATTGGAAGAACGTTTGGCAAAATTGTCCGGCGGTGTTGCTGTGATAAAAGTCGGCGGTGCTACGGAAATCGAAGTGAAAGAAAAGAAAGACCGTATTGATGATGCTTTGCATGCGACACGTGCTGCGGTTAAAGAAGGTGTTGTTGTCGGTGGTGGTACTGCCTTGTTGTATGCAACAAGGGCTTTGGATGCATTAAGACCGGCAAACGATGACCAACGTGTTGGTGTGGATATTATCCGTAAAGCCATTCAAGCTCCATTACGTCAGATTGTTTCAAATGCGGCGGAAGATGGTGCCGTTGTTGTCGGTAAGTTGTTGGAAAAATACGATGTAACAACCGGTTACAATGCTCAAACAGGCGAATATGTCAATATGTTTGATGCCGGTATTGTTGACCCGACAAAGGTTGTTCGTACAGCTTTGGAAGGTGCTTCTTCAATCGGTGCTTTGTTGATTACAACGGAAGCTATGGTTGCCGATAAGCCGGAAGAAGAATGCACATGCGGAAAAGGTGGTGCAGCCGGTGCAATGCCCGGTATGGGTGGCATGGGCGGAATGTACTAAACCGCTTACAGAAAATCAAGAAAACGCCTTCATTTTTGAGGGCGTTTTTTTGTGTTTATTTTACGATATCAAAGGGTTCAGATGTCAACATGAAAAGCCCGGATGAATTCACTATCCCGCCGATAATATATGCTTCTTTTGGCAATAATTTGCCCGCATTAAACGAATTGATTTCTGCCAAGGCCAATGTAAACGCTAAAAACAATCGCGGTTATACACCGTTGATGGTTGCGGCAATAAACGGATATACGGATATTGTGAAAGCTTTGTTGAAAGCCGGTGTAAATAAAACAATCAAAAGATCCGGCAGAACAGCAGAAGATATGGCGAAAGCTAATGGTAAAACGGATATTGAAAAATTATTATCCGGTTCAATCGATTTGTCATATATAAAAAAATCAAATAAGAAGACTTTATAATCGCCGATAACAACCTTTTTTAATAAGAATACACTACACGTCTATTTTTATAAAAAATAGTTGACAAAATACCAATAATGTGTTAAAGTGGCGGAATGATTAGGGTTGGTGGTCAATCTTAAAAAATAAAATTGTAAAAAGGGAAACAAAATGAGTATGCAATCATTATACGATTTCTATGACGATGTGAACGAAGAAAATGAAGGAAAATATTTGCGTGAAATTTACGCTGAACAGGGATATTCGATTAAAGGTATCCATGAACCTTCTATGGAAGAAAGTATTCATGAAGCTGCCAGAAACTGACACGCAGGAATAATTCAAGAATGGCTGAATCGTGGTGTATCTATTGACGTTTATGATGAAAATCATGAAACACCGGCTTATTCTGCTTTATCGAATTTGAAAGTAGATACTTTTGAAGCTTTGGTTTTAGCCGGAGCAGATGTCAATGCAAAAGATGCTTATGGTTCGACATTATTCCAAAATGCTTTTGTTTTTATTTCCGATTATCCGTTTTTTGATTTAATAGTTGAAGAAATGGTTCAACGCGGTGCCGATACAAACGTAAAAGATGAAACGGGTTACACTGTTTTACAAAACATTGACCTTTTTCCTTATGAGGATGAAGAAGAAAAAGAAGAAGTCAGATATATTCTTCAAAATGCAGATAAAATCCGTGCCGAATATTTAGCTAAACAAGCTAAAATCCAACAACCGGTAAAAGTTGCAACGCATAATGCAACAGTTGATGTAAATCAAAACATCAAACAAAACGGATAATAACAATGGATAAGTTAAACAGGTGGAATAAATCGTGGGGGAAGGTTGATTGGAATAAAAATTCCGATGAACTGATTGAACAAAAAATAATCGATTTCCATAACGCCGGTATAGATTTTAATATGGAAAAAGATAATGCCACCGGTTTAACACCATTGCATTTAGCCGCTTTATACGGACGCGCCAAGTTGATTAAACCATTGATTGACTTTGGGGCTGATCCTGATGCAGAAGCATATATGGGAAACGGATTAAACTATAAAACCCCGTTGATGTTGGCATCGGGCAAAGGTCACAACGCAACAGTAAAAGAACTGATTAAATGCGGTGCGCACGTCAATTATAAAACGGTGAATAATTTTTCAAATGGCAGAGCCACAGCATTGGCGTATGCAGTGCTTTATGGACATCCCGAAACCGTCAAATTGTTGATTGAAGCCGGTGCTTGTGAAATAAAGTCTGCTTTATCTGTTGAATCAGAAAAGAACAACGCCAAAATTAAAAAATTGCTTGAAAATGCGGACAAAATCCGTATTGCTTATTTGGAAGAACAAGCAAACGTAAAAAAAGCCGTTAAACAAAAACTTAAAAATCAAAAACAATTGGACAGTCAGTTGCATACTGCCGCAACCTATGGCGATTTGAACAAAGTCAAAACTTTGGTTGCGCGCGGTGCCAATGTAAATTCAAAAAATGCTTCAAATCAAACGGCTGTGATGATGGCTGTTGCTAAAAATCACGCAAACGTGGCCAATTTCTTGGTTGAAAATGGCGCCAATGTGAACTTAAAAGATTCTGACGGTAAATCGGCTCTGCTGAACGCCGTTCTGGCTGACCGGGTTGAATTGATTGATACTTTAATCAAACACGGTGCCGATATGTATGAAAAAATCGATGCTGATGGTAACAGTTTGTTGCACATAGCGGTAAAAGAAAATTGCACAAAAAGCATTAAAGCCTTGCTTAAAAACGGATTTGATGAATATACCGCAAATGAAACGGGCGATATGGCATTACATACTGCCGCAGTGATTTGAAACAATGAAGCGGTTATAATATTCCTTGACCACAATCCGAATATGATTGAAGCAACGGGACAAAATGAGCATACGGCATTATACAAAGCGGTTTCTTACAACCAACTTTCAGTTGCTAAAACGTTGATAGAACGTGATGCTTTTTATTTCGATTTTAATTTGCCGATAGCCAGTAAAGAAATGGCACAGCTTTTTATAAACGATGATAAAATCCGCGCTGAATATGTAAAAGCAACACGGAACACAGTTGCTAAACACAAAGTAAATAATAAAAAGAACGGAAATTCAAAATCCGACAAACAATATGTATAAGAAAGGAAATTAAAGAAATGGCAGGTATAATAGATATGATAAAATCGGGTGTTTTATCAGAAGAAAGTTTAATTAGAGAAATAAAGGATTCAGTAGCCAAAGGTTGGAATGTTAATCAAAAAGATGAATGTGGTTGCAGACCTTTGATGTTGACTGAATCTCCGAAAGTAGCTAAAGAACTGATTGCATCCGGTGCTGATGTAAATGCAGAAGATAACCATGGTAATACAGCTTTAAGATGGGCCAAAGCAAAAGGTAATGATGGAGTTGTAACTGTTTTGATCGCCGCCGGTGCAAGACAACGCAGTTAAAAAGAAAGGGAAAAAGATGGATAAGAAGAGTTGGAATGACACTTGGGGGCAAATCGATTGGGGATTCGATTGCAAAACAAAAGTCAAAAAGAAAATAAATGAACTTTACAATGCCGGTGTCAGTCTTGATATGCTGGACTATAAGGGTGAAAGAGCCCCTATACACTACATTGCTGAACTTTATCCGTCTGATGTTCTTGCTTTGTTGATGAGATGCGGAGCCCTTACTGCATTAAGGGCCAAAGATGGTTTAACGGCTATGCATTACGCTGTTAAGGGTAATAAACCGGAAAATATTGAAATTTTATTGAAGCACGGCGTAACAGATATAGAAGTTTTAAAAGACAAATGGGACAGAACAGCTTTGGATTTTGCTGCCCATGCCGGCAAAACAGAAATTGTTAAGGCTTTATGTGATCATAACCCAAACTTGATAAACGTACAAAACAGATCCGGTTGGACAGCTTTGCATTATGCTGCATTTTACGGTTTTGATGAAATGGCTGCGTATTTGCTTGAACATGGTGCAGATGTGAATATGAAAACGAAAGAAGGAAAGTTTGCATTAAATCTTTCACAAAGAAAATATGATGCTCCAAATAATAACGTAAAAAGAATGTTAATTGAAAAAGGTGCAAATGTAGAAGGGCAATCGGATGCTTTAAATTGGGCGGCTATAATAGGTGACAAAGATATGGTTGAAAAATTGCTTGAACGTGGCGCGATTGTTGATGATAATACATTGATAAATGCTGTTGCATCCCAAGAAATACCACTGATTGAAATGTTTCTTGACAATTATCCGAATATGATAAATTTGAAAGATGGCAGTCCGGTACATTATACACCTTTGCATACAGCTATACATGTAAAGGATCCTAAACTAGTTAAGTTGTTAATTGAACGCGGTGCCGATGTAAATATACCGGACGCTAATGGTCATACAGTTCTTCAAAAAGAAATGGCTTCTTTTTACAAAAAGCCGGAAATTATTGAACTTTTACAAAAAGCCGATAAAATCAGAGCCAGATATTTGAAAAAACAGGCTCAACCGAAAACAATTGCAAAACATAATAGTTCAAAATCAGATAATAGCAGAGAACACGAATAAAAAAGGGAAATAATATGAGTCAGTGGAAAAGAACTTGGGATAAGGTTGATTGGACGAATGATGCACCAAAAGAGATTATCCAAAAGATAAATAAACTGCATAAGAAGAATGTTGATTTTAACATAATCAATCCGAACTCTTTGAAAATGCCATTACATCACGCTGTTGAACATTCATCAGTTGATGTTGTTAAAGCATTGTTGGATAATGGTGCAGATGTAAATGGAAAAGACAACATGGACGGTTGGACGCCTTTGTTTTGGGCCGCAGATACAGAACGTGTAGAAATGGCTAAAACGTTACTAGAATACGGTGCTGATGTGAACATCAGAAATAATGATGGAGAAACAGCATTATTCAGATGTATCTGTTGGGGCAATTTGGAAATTTTGAGATTCTTGATTGGGAAAGGTGCCCAAGTGAATATAAAAGACAATTACGGAAAATCACCTTTGCACACAGCAATTAAACATGGACAACTTGAAATTGCCAAAGAGTTAATTAAATATGGGGCCAACATGAACGTTAGAAATTCTACCGGAAATACGCCGTTACATTGTGCCGTTCGCAGAGGTCACGTGGAAATTGTCAAAACCTTAATTGAACAGGGTGCTGATACAAATATTAAAAACAGCAAAGGTATGCTGGCATCTGACGGAACAAAAGAATTCAGTATTAAACGGCTTTTTAAACACGCAGATGAAATCCGCACGAATTATTTAAGAAATCTTCAACATGAATAGAAAGGGAAAGTAATATGTCAGATTATTCTAAAACAAAATTTAAAAAGATATGTCATATCGGATCCAATGTATTAATTTGGACACTTGCTGTAACTTCTTTTCCTTCCTGTTGCTATTCGACCTTAATTATTGCAGAACATTTAGACTAACTAAAAGAAATCAAAAAAGAAACTATAATAGTTATAACCGGCAGAACAAAGTTACACTATGCGGCTATAAGTAACGATATAGTGTATTTAAAC
>JAGBRF010000105.1 GCA_017632555.1 Alphaproteobacteria bacterium
AAAGTTGTATTTCGAAAAAACAATTGGCGAAGTCGAAGAAAAAATCGAAGCTTTGCGTCATTTAAGCGAACCGGAAGGGATTGACATTGACGCAGAATTGACCCGATTGCAAACAAAGTTGCAAAAACACATGGAATTGGCCTATACGCATTTGACCGCTTGGCAAAAAACATGTGTTGCGCGTCATGAAAATCGTCCGCATGCCGTGGATTATATTCATACTCTGATTAAAGATTTTTTCGAATTAACGGGCGATCGTTGTTTTGGTGAAGATGAAGCCATTATCGGCGGATTGGGTCGCTTTAACGGTCGCACAGTTATGGTTTTAGGGCAAGAAAAAGGCCACGACACCCCCACCCGCGTTCAACATAATTTCGGCATGGCAAAACCGGAAGGTTATCGCAAAGCGGTTCGTTTGATGAAAATGGCCGAACATTTCCAAATTCCCATATTGACTTTTGTGGATACAGCCGGTGCTTTTCCGGGTGTAGAAGGTGAAGAACGCGGTCAGGCGGAAGCCATTGCCAAAGCGATGGAAGAATCGTTTGATTTGACCGTTCCCGTTATTGCCACCATTATCGGCGAAGGCGGTTCGGGCGGTGCTATTGCGATTGCAACGGCAAATACCGTTATGATGTTGGAACATTCCATTTATTCCGTCATTTCACCGGAAGGTTGCGCCGCTATTTTATACAAAGACGCCACAAAAGCGGAACAAGCCGCAAACAGTTTGCATTTGACGGCACAAGATTTACACGATTTGAAAATTATCGATGAGATTATTCCCGAACCGTTCGGTGGTGCTCATCGTCATCGTCAACAAGTTATCGAAGCCGTTGGACAAGCTATTGAAAAGCACTTGAAAGCCTATGATAAAATGGATGGAAACACGATTCGTATCACCCGCCGTCAAAAATTTATGGCTATGACACGGCTGATGCCACGGGCATAAACAATAAAAAATAAATAAGTGCTTGACAGACGTTTTTTTTCGTGTATAATAGCAAACTCGAAGTTTAATTTTATATTTATGGTGAAAGATTATGGCAAAACCGACAACAATTCAAATCAGACTGGAAGCAACAGATGGTTCAGGACACTTCTATGTCGCCAGAAAGAACCCAAGAACAAAACCTGAAAAAATGGAAGTAAACAAATACAATCCAAAGACTCGTAAACATGTAAAATATGTTGAAAAGAAAATCAAATAGGTTTTGATAAAGAGTTTAATAAAGGCCTTTACTGTAAAGTAAGGGCCTTTTTGTTTGAAAACAACTTGCAAAAATTTGCATATACCTCTATATAAAAAAAGAGTTTTAACGAAAGGAGATAAAAATGAGTTTAAACGAAACAAGACGAAGTTCTTCCTTTTTAAGGGGAAGGTCATCCGCTTTTTCGGTTGTCAATCAAGGATTACGCACGTATTTATTGAAAGTTTATCAACTGATGGGCTTGGGATTATTGGTATCGGCGGCAACGGCATATTTGGGAACACGCGAAGCTTTTGCCCGTTTATTATTTACCGTAACCCCGCAAGGTGCCACTTACAGTTTAATCGGCTGGTTGGTCATTATCGCCCCGTTGATTTTGGTATTTATGTTCGGTTCTGCCGTCCGCAAAATTGATCCGGCAAAAGCGCAAACAATCTTTTGGGTATTTTCGGCTTTAATGGGTTTTTCCTATTCCGCTATTTTTATTGCATACACAGCCGAAAGTTTATTTCAAACATTTGTTGTAGCGTCCGCATCTTTTGGTGCTTTGTGCCTGTACGGATACACAACAAAGCGTGATTTGACCGGCATGGGTGCATTTTTGAACATGGGATTGTGGGGACTTATTGCAGCCATGCTAATCAACATCTTTATGAAAAGCGGGCCTTTCGGATATTTAATTTCCGTTATCGGTGTTGTCATTTTTGTCGGCTTGACGGCTTATGATACGCAGAAAATCAAAAATATGTACAACGAATCGGACTCGTCAGACATAACACAAACAAAGGCCATCAGCGGTGCATTGACGCTTTATTTGGACTTTATCAATTTATTTATGATGTTGTTACGCCTTATGGTAAACAGAAAATAATAAAGTCCCGAAAGAAACAAAAAAATCCCCCGTTCAAAAACAGGGGATTTTTTTAATCAATCAATCGATTATTTTCCGCATGGAGCAATCAATTCAGAAATAGAAATAACACCCAACAGGTATTCATTTTCACATACTGTTTGACCACCGACTTTACCACGTGTACCCATGCAAGCTGTTAAAGCCAATGTCAATGCTAATAAAGCTAAAACTTTCATTTTTTTATCCTTTCATAAGTTTATAAAAATAACCACATCTGAAAGTATAGTTTGATTAAAATGTTATGCAAGCATTTTTTAACTAAATTTTAACTTTTTACATTTGACAAACAAAAAAATGCATGTAAAATTGTTCACAGATTCAGCAATATGAATTGAAACAAACAACAAATGAAAGGATTTTATTATGCGTAAATTATTAATTGTCGGATTGGCTTTGGCTTTAACTGCTTGTGCAGCGGGCGAAGGCGCAAACACATCAAATGCTACATTAAATGCCTGCTTGACACAAAAAGCTTATGCCGCATTGAATGACGGTTCTTTGATGAACACGGAAATTTCAAAATTGGCTAAAAACATTTCAAAAACTTGCATTCAACAATTGGCTTTACAAAAAGCCGGTTTGGATCAAGAATCCGTAACAGCTGCAACCAACGTTTTGAATATGTTAAAAAGTTCAAAAACAAAGAAATAAGATGTTATAGTTCATAATAAAACGGGTGCTTTTTGTAAGCACCCGTTATTTTTTATTTTTGTTTCATCTGTGCTTCAAGTGCCTCGATTAAAAAGTTCGGATTGATTTGAGAATTCTTTTCTTTGACTTCCAAACCTTTCAATGTATCCTTCATCGTTTCTTTCTTTTCTTCGGATTCATATTTTTTTCCGGTGGATTTTTCATAAAGTGTTTCGAATGCTTGTTGCGCATCTGACAATTTTGAAAACATAACTTTCGGATACATTTTTTGTAAAGTAGGAATCAACGTTTCAGCCAAATCCGACAGTAAAACCAATTTTATTCCATCTTCCAAAAATTTTTTATAATCGGAAACGATAATAGCCAAACCATCTTTATAAGCACCATTTGCCGCACCATATCCGGCGCTTAACGCCGGGGCATCTTCCGGTGTAAAACAAAACGGTGCTGTGTATGTTTTGTCCGATATGCCGTTATCCAAAAGAGCAAACAAAGAATCTTTCTGCTCTGTCAAAGATCCTTTTGCTATACCATGCGCTTCAAATTTGGATCCTAAATAACTGTCCCAACCGCTCAACATTTCCGAATCTATACTGGCTTCCATCATATTACGACTATTAAAGAATGGCTTATATTCAGGTGTCGGAACCCCCAATAAGTCCTTCCATTTAGATTCGAATTCTTCCATCAATTCTTTTTTATCTGTTTTTTCCATAATTTCTCTCCTTTTCTAACTTTTACCATATATTATATTATCGCATAAAAACAACAAAAAGTCAAATTTAAAAAGGGAAATTACACACATAAAATTTTGACATGATATAAAAATTATGCTTATAATCAAAAGCATGAAAAAAATACTTATTTTTATTTTATGTGTTTGCGTGTGCTTTTCGGCGCTATCAAAAGAACCGGACAGTTTCAAATTGAATCTGATTCACACAAACGATTTACATTCCCATTTATTGCCCTTTAATGATTTAAGCGATTGTTCGATGGATTCGGATTGTTTGGGTGGTTTTGCACGCATAATCACTTTCATGGAAAAAGAAAAATCCCCCAACACATTGATTTTAGATGCGGGCGATCGTTTCACGGGAACGGCTTTTTACACATTATTCAAAAGCAAATTTTTGCTTCCTTTGTTTCAAAAAATGCCCTATGACGCAATCAACTTGGGCAATCACGAATTTGATGACAATTTGTCCGAAACAGTTTCCTTTTTAAAAAAATGGCCGGTTCCGGTGGTTGTCGCCAACTTAAAAATCAACCCAAAAGAAGATTTATTTTCTTTGGTTAAACCGTCAATTGTAATCGAAAAAGAAAACAGAAAAATAGGAATCATCGGCCTGTTGACGCAAGAAACTATGGTTTTAGGAAATGAAGATATTTCCGTTCTGCCCTTTTCGGACGCACTGACAAAAGAAATCGAATCATTAAAAAAACAAGGCGTGAACATCATTATTGTTTTGTCCCACATCGGAATAGACGAAGATAAAAAATTGGCTCAACAGTTTCCGGATATAGACATTATTGTTGGCGGGCATTCTCATTCATTATTGAGTAATGACAGTTCCATTTCTTATGCCAGTGGTCCTTATCCCATTTCCGAAGGAAAAACTTTGATTGTAAGCGCCGGCATGGGCGGTCGTTTTGTGGGGAAATTGGAAGCCGATTTTAATATGGCGGGAGAAATTATAAAATACCGAGGAAACACCATTCCTATGAATAATCAAATTCCCAACAATCCCGCAGCTGAAAGATTCATCAACGAAGCCCAAAAAGATATGAATGCCGTTTTGAACGAACAAATAACAACGTTTGAAAAATCGTTCGGATTTACGCCCGGAACGGATTATTGCAGTGAAAATTGCGCCGTTGGAACATATTTAGCGGAAACATTGCATTCGGCTTATCCGTCCGTTGACGGTGTGTTGTTAAATGCCGGTGCAATCAGGCGCGGATTTGCGGCCGGCCCCGTTTCTTATCGGGATTTGATTGAAGCATATCCGTTTGACAATGATGCCGTTTTAATTCAATTGACCGGAAAGGAATTAAAAGAATATTTGGCACACGGAATTGCTAAATATCACAAAAAAGGCAAAACAAATGAAATGTTACAAACGGCCGGTGTCAAATATGATTTTTCCAAAGAAGACAAAAAAATAACAAAGGTTGAAATAAACGGCAAACAAATCCAACCGGATAAAACATATACGTTTTTAACATCGTCTTTTTTGGCAAACGGTGGGGACAAATACCCCAAAAAAGCTTATCAAAAAGTCGGCCATACAGTTCGTGAAATTTTGAAAAGTCAAATGCGTAAATCCGCCGGCAAATAATTTGTTAAAATGACTAATCGGGCATCCAAAATCTTGGGTCTTTCCACCCTCTTTTATATCGATCATAAGCTTTGGCAATATGCCCCATATCCAACGCTTTATATCCTTTCACGCCCAAATCATACGCCAACACGGTTGCCGTTGGACCCAAAACAATGATAATCAGTTTACCTTTGCCGGCACGCAAAGCCTCTGCCAATATCACATCATACCTTTCAAACGCATCACGGTTCGGGGCAATTTGATACGTGACCGATTTTGCGTTATCGAAAATATCATACTTAAAGCCATCAAAAATCCCTTTTCCGCGAATCAAGTGAACATCTTTATCCTGCCAAATCGTCCGGATTTTCGAAAAGAAAGCCTCCATACCTTCTTGACTTTTAATTCTTTCACTGAGCGCGGAAATTTCTGACGGAAAATACACTTGGTCCGCATTTAATTTTTCCAACAACGGCATAAAAATCGGCTTATATTCAGTCCAAAATTCGACTTCGTCTTCTTTATATCCTTCCAAAGAAAAAAGCGGGCTTGGTATTCCGATCATAACATTCGGATTTTTGGAAGATAAAATTTCTTTCAAGCGCAACGACAATGCCTTTGATGGTTTTTGAAACGGTTCATATTTTTCCAAAATTCCCCGAAACTCGCCATCGCTGAATCGAGCAAAACTCATATTACTCTCACGCAATAATTTTATTGTAGAATCTATATCACAAATTCGCGGAGATTCGACTATGTAACCGTCACATTGAATGGCGGGCTGATTTGTTTCGTTATCTGCACAAAAAGCGCTTTGCGACCACCCGACAATTACTGACAAACATAAAAAAACAATACGCACGAATTTGTTTATTTTCATCTTTATT
>JAGBRF010000106.1 GCA_017632555.1 Alphaproteobacteria bacterium
CAATTATCGGATATTGAAAAGCTTAAGAAACTTATTGCGGCCACTGAAAATTCTAATCCGGTGCCTTCATCGGCCGAAGGATTGCGCAAAGGTCCAAAATTGGCTTCGTTGTATTTAACGGAAGTTGTTGCTAAAAAGTTAAGTTGGAGTGGCGCAGTTGAACAATTGAATCTTTGGGCCGATGCAATAGATAACTTTGTTCGCCCAAAGCCATCGGTCGAAAATTGGATGTCGCTTGAAGACCTGTCTACAAAATTGGGCTTTGATACGATAGATCAATTTTATCTGTGGAAAAGCGGATTGAAAAAATCTTATCCTGAAATTGATGGTGAAGATTGGTTCGTTAATCTGGGAAACCAAGGAAAACGTTTCAATCCGAAACATTTCGATGAATTGAAACGCCTGTATGATGAAACATATGGCAAAAATTCTGAAAAGAAAAAATCCACGAAGGCAAAAATTGGTGTTAAAAAAGCGGGCAAAAAAGACAAAGTTAAGTCGGCCGTCGCTGTTAAGCCGGTTATCAAGGCTGATGAAAATCATTGGACATTGGAACAATTGGCAGAAAAATTGGAATTGAATAACGGTCAATCTGTTTCAAAGTTGAAATATCAGATTTTAAAGGATAACCCAGCCTTGAAAGATACTGTAAATTCTTGGTTCGTTAATTCAACCGGAACTAAAAGTGTATCTTTAAAATTGTTCAAGGCCGAACATTTTGAAGAGTTCAAGGCGTTGGTGGAAAATTTAAAAAAGAAATCTTCAAAGACCAAAGCTTCATCAACCAAGGCAAAAGCGGGTAAGACCGCATTACCAGATGTCCGCGTGGTTGATGACCCAGAACCAGCCAGAATGGTTTTGCCTGTTGGTGCCTTGCCGATTGGACATCCGAAAAATGCGCAAGAATTGCGCATCGTTCAGAAAACCTTGGAAGTTTGGATTCAAGAATTGGAGGCCGCAAAAAAGGAACACAAAATCGCTGAACAAAAATATGGCGAGAAATTCGAACAGGCCGCCAAACCAGGTGAAGACACGGTCAAGGTTTTGGCAGAATTACAATTGGCAAATGAACAGGTGTTGGCTGCTGCGGCGCGTGTCAAAGAAGTGCAAACTAATTTGATGAAGGCGTGCGAAGAAAAAGAGCAGGCAACCCAGGAAGCTTTGCGTGTTGCGCAACAAGAGGAACGCAAAGCCGCCAAGGCATTGAAAGAAGTTCGTGCTTTAAAGGCCAAATATGCCAAAGAATTTGGTGATGAAAAATAATTTGGTATAAACAAAAAATGAAACCGCCCATTTGGGCGGTTTTTTATGCGGTTATTTTTTTTATTGCATAATTTGCCATAAATAATCCAAATGTACCGGTTACAGTTATGATAGATCCAAAATCCTTGGTGGGTGATTTGTGCGGGGCGGGCAATTCGGTTGAAAACACGACCGGAAAATCGCCAATGCGTTCGGCACGGACCGCCCGGCGAATTGTCGCCGCCAAGGGGCAGGCGAAAGTTTTTGATATTTTATCTATTTTAATTTTTGTTGGGTCGGTTTTGCGTGCCGCGCCCATGGATGATATAAAAGGTATATTGTTTTGTTTGCACCAACGGTAAATCGCAATCTTTGATTTGACCGTATCGATGGCGTCAATCACAAAATCAGGACGCACGGGCAGGGTGCTTTTTTCATCAAAAAATGTATTAACCGCATCAACAATGATATTTGAATTTATGTCATATATTCTTTGTTTTGCACAATCCACCTTTGATTTACCAATTGTGGAATCCAACGCAAACAATTGCCGATTTATATTTGATTCTTCAACAACATCA
>JAGBRF010000107.1 GCA_017632555.1 Alphaproteobacteria bacterium
AAACCGTGATAACATCAACGTCACTGTTTCACAAAAAACAGCTGGTACAAACCCGACATCAGTTTATTTCACATTCAGAAAATAATTTCTGTGTTGGACAGTTTGAAAAAAGCTCCTTCTTTAAGGAGCTTTTTTTATTGCTTGTTTCAGATGTTATAACCTACTTTAATAAGTTTTTTTCCTTTAACATTTTTTTCAAATTGTCTTCGAACCAAATTGCATATTGATTCATATTGAACAAAGGATTATAAGGCGTTTTCAAAGAAGCTGTTTTTTCCTTTAACGCCTTCATTTTTTCAGGATTAGAACCTAAATCAATTGCCTTTTGTTCGTATTCGTTCAAATCTTTACAAACCATTTCCGGCAATCCGAATGTTTTTAACATTGTTGCAGGAACTCTGGAACAAAAACTGTTTCCCGGGCAAGTCAAAACAGGAACGCCGCAATTCAAACTTTCCAAACACGTTGAATGTGCTTGCCAAATTTCAGTATCCAAGAATAAATCAGCCAATCTGAAACATGTTAAGAATAACGGTCTGTTCATATAATTCAAAAAGACGAATCTGTCCGGTGAAATTCCTCTTTCAAAACCTTCTCGGCGTATATTATCTTCCATAGCATCATCATGCGACAACAACCACAAAACAGAGTTTGGAACAGCCTTTAATATACGACACCACATATCGAAATAAGTCGGTGTTATCTTAAACGGAGAAATCAAAGAACAATAAACCATTTTGTTTTCCGGCAACATCACATCGAATTTTGTAACCGGGGATCTGGAAATATCGGGTCTGCCGTCCGCAGGGTGATAACAAAGTGGCATATCCATAACTTTTTCTGATATATATGCCCTTTGATCTTCCGGAATAGTATCTTTATCACCAATCAAATAATCATAATAATCCAATCCCGTTGATGAAGGTATTCCGAAGAAAGCAACAATAATCGGTGCCGGTTTATAAGCCAAAGCGCGCCAATTATCGTTACCAATCATATTGACATCGATAATTATATCGATTTTTTCATCATATATTTTTTGGGCGATTTCTTTCAAATCTTCCATGCCTGACATATCATGGAAATAATCGAAACATTTCTTTTCTCTGTTGATTAAAGCATTCTGCCAATCACCTTTTTCTTTTGACAAATCTCTGAAACAAAAACAATGCCATTCAAAATCTTCGTGATTTTGGCTTTCCCACAAACTACCCAAAACAAATCCGCAAGGAGACGGTCCGATATCAGTTGTAAAATATCCGACTTTTATCTTTTTACCGACTTGATGATTGGAATGATCAAACGGTTTTTCGGACAAAACGTCTTGTAATTTAGCATCACCCAAAGCTCTTTTTTTCAACCATTCATGCAATTCTTGAAAAGTATGCGGTAAATCCATCAACATACTGGTTGTGAAAAAGGCCGGCAATTCATTCATTGCTTTTTTTAATTTATCAATAAATTCTTGACGATATTCCCAAGAACAAGACATGGACAATTCGAACAAGCCATCCGTCAGATTTTTTACATCATAAGGATCCAATTCGGCAATTCGTTTGTAATAGGTTATTGCACCATCCAAACGTTTTTGTTTAATACGTAAAAGAGCCATATTTGCCAACACGTCAATATCATTCGGATCCAGTTGCAAAGCCCGTAAATATTCCAACTCGGCTTCTCTGTATTTGCCTTCAATAGCTAAATCACTGCCCTTACTTCTCAATTCTTTTACTTGGTCCATATCCATTCTCCGTCAAAAATTAAAAAATCTTTGCCCGTCATCATACAAAAATTTATATTAAAAGTCAAACGTTATTCAAAATTAGGTGGAACCAACAAAGACGGCTTTGTTTCCAACATCTTAAAGAATTCGATTCTTTCCTGCACTTGCGATCGTTGAGCATCCGAATGTATCTTGCCCAATTCTTCTTCCAAATTCAATCGCCGTTCGTGAATTTTAACTTTATCAACTTTGTTTGCATCAACGCCCCACGCCAAAACAGAGCAAATATTACGCCTTAATTCGACAACGCCACCGGAAATGTAAAAAGCCTGCGGCCTTTGCCCCGCATTATACACCCACATCAAACCCGGCCGTGTAGCAATAAACAATGGCGCCCGATTTTTCAAAATCATCATATCCCCGTTACATGTCGGCAACAATATCTTATCTGCAACGCCGTCCAAAACCGTCCGTATCGGCGATATAATATGCACATTCATTTTGCCGTCAATTTTTAATGTTTCGGGCATATTATTCTTCCTTTTCTTCCTGTTCCAAATCGGACATAGGCGTACTTTCTTCGGCCTTTAATTGTTTGGCTTTTTCTTCGGCTTCTTTTAACGTTCCGACCATATAAAAAGCTTGTTCCGGCCAATCATCACATTTTCCTTCTATGATTGCCTTAAATCCCAAAATAGTATCTTGCAAATCGACCAAGCGACCTTTTTTACCGGTAAAGCCTTCCGCCACAGTAAACGGCTGCGTTAAGAAACGCTGAATTTTACGGGCTCTGGACACGGTCAATTTATCTTCCGCCGATAATTCATCAACGCCCAAAATAGCAATAATATCCTGCAAAGATTTATATGTTTGCAAAATGCGTAAAACTTCGCTGGCAACATGATAATGCTCACGTCCGACAATGTCCGCCGTCAAAATACGACTGGATGATTCCAACGGGTCAACAGCCGGATAAAGCCCCTGCTCTGCAACGGCACGACTTAAAACCGTTGTTGCGTCCAAATGCGCAAAAGTCGTTGCCGGCGCCGGATCGGTTAAATCGTCCGCCGGAACATAAACCGCTTGAACGGAAGTAATGGAACCATGTTTTGTTGATGTAATACGTTCCTGTAATTCACCCATATCCGTTGCCAAAGTCGGTTGATATCCGACCGCAGAAGGAATACGTCCCAACAGTGAAGAAACTTCCGAACCCGCTTGCGAAAAACGGAAAATGTTATCGATAAACAATAACACGTCTTGACCTTTTTTATCGCGGAAATATTCGGCAACCGTCAGTCCCGTCAAAGCAACCAAAGCACGTGCACCAGGCGCTTCATTCATTTGCCCGAACACCAAAGCGGCCTTTGATGTGTTGTTTTTTAAATTGATAACACCGCTTTCTATCATTTCATTGTATAAATCGTTACCTTCACGCGTCCGTTCACCAACGCCCGTAAAGACCGAATAACCCCCGTGTTTTTTGGCAATGTTGTTGATCAATTCCATAATGATAACCGTTTTACCGACACCGGCACCACCGAACAAACCGATTTTACCGCCTTTTGCATACGGGCAAAGCAAATCGATAACCTTGATTCCCGTCACCAAAACAGCCGTTTCCGTTGCTTGTTCCGTAAAAGCCGGTGGAGCTTGATGAATCGGCGACATTTCTTTTCCTTCTATTTTACCGCGCCCGTCCAATGCATCACCGGTTACATTCATCACACGACCCAAAGTTCCTTCACCGACCGGAACCATAATCGGCGCTTCGGTGTTGATAACTTCCTGACCTAAAAACAATCCGTCCGTTGAAGATAAAGCCAACGCACGAACAACATTGTTTTCCAGTAATTGAACGACTTCCAAAGTCAAAAGCGTATGCACTTTATCGTCTTTTTTGACGTGAAGCGCCGTTTGTAAATGGGGCATATCCTGTTCTTCAAAGGCAACATCGACCACAGAACCGGCAACCGCCACTATTTTTCCTTTTTTTATTTGTTCTTCTGACATTTGACATCTCCCTAATTCATAGAACCTGCGACAACTTCAGTCAAATCCTTCGTGACCAATTCTTGCCGCCTGCGATGATATTTTTTATTTATTTTCTTCATCATTTCCGTTGCGTTTTTGGAAGCACTTTCCATAGCAATCATTCTTGCCGCACTTTCGGAAGCCATTGTGTTCAGCAAAACCTTATAAATATGCGCTTCGACAAACAACGGCAAAATATATTCCAAAATTTTTGAATCCGAACTTTCGTAATCATAAGAATCCGGCAAGCGCGTTGATTCTTTTAATAAAGCATCCGAATCAATCGAACCCAACGGCGATTTAATGTTTTGTCCGCCAATAGCCGTAAACAAACGCGCATTTGTTGTCCGTAATTTTTTTTGCCCCAAAACGTCACGTTTAACATAATCCGGATCTTCGCTTTGATTCAAAAATTCCCATTTATCTTCGTGTTGGAAAGTTTGTAAAGGAATAACTTGTTCGACCTTTACGCGTTGAACGGCGGCACTTTCAAATTCGCTGAAAATAACTGTGCATTGGTCAAACAATTCCCGATAAAACATATCCGTTAAAATAGATGCAACTTTTTCGGCTTCATTAAACAATTGCACATTTTTATTTGCTTTTTGTCCGACAATACGTATAGGTAAATCCGGAAATTTTCTTTTCAATATCTCTCCACCGCGCGACCCGAAACAAATAGCGGTTATTTGTTGATTTTGATCTTTCAAATAACTGATAACTTGTTGTGTTGTGTTGATAACACTGACATTAAAACGACCACACAAACCTTCATCGGAAGTAACGCAAACGACAAAGTGTTTTTTTGATTCTTCCCGCCCTTTTAACAAAAACGGTAATTGAATTTTTTCATTTGAACCCTGTGCCAACAATTGTTCTTGACGATAAGAAACACTGCGCACCAAACGGCGCAACATACGGTTTATTTCGTCCAAATACGGATAAGCATCCAACAACAAAGCATGCGATTTGCGTAAATTAGAAACAGAAATCATCCGCATGGCAGACGTAATTTTCATTGTCGTCTGAACAGTTCCCAATTGCGATTTTAACTGTTTCAATCCACTCATCAGTCATTCAACTCCACTTGTTGATTATTTCCCATATATTCGGAAATTGCTTCCCGTATAATGTCATCCAGTTGTTTTGTTGTCGCCGAAGATAATGTTTTGCCGGCTTTTTCAATATCATCGATTAAATCCGGACAATTCAAATGAATCGACTTTAACATTTTTTGTTCAAAATCCAAAATATCGGCCGGTTTCATTTCAACATAAAAACCCTTTACAACGGCATAAATACTGATAAATTCATCAACAAAAGAAAGCGGTTTATAAACGGTTTGTTTCAAAACTTCCGTTAAACGAATACCTTTTTGCAATAATTCTTGAGTCGTACTGTCCAAATCAGAGGCAATTTGCGCAAAAGACAACATTTCACGATATTGAGCCAATTCCAACTTCATCGAACCGGCGATTTGTGCTAATAACGGTTTTTGTGCTTTTGAACCGACACGGCTGACTGATAAACCGACATTGACCGCCGGACGAACGCCTTGATGGAACAAAGCATTTTCCAAAAAGATTTGACCATCGGTAATGGAAATAACATTTGTCGGAATGTAAGCGGACAAGTCACCTTCTTGCGTTTCCACAACCGGTATAGCCGTCAAAGACCCACCGCCTTTTTCATCACTCATCATAGCAGAACGTTCCAACAAACGTGAATGCAAATAGAAAATATCGCCCGGATAAGCCTCACGCCCTGGCGGACGGCGTAACAACAAAGAAATTTGACGATACGCATTGGCGTGTTTTGATAAATCATCATAGAAAACAACCGCATTCATACCATTATCGCGGAAATATTCCGCTATTGTCGTTCCGGTAAAGGGTGCCAAATATTGTTGAGATGCCGTATCCGAAGCATTGGCACACACAACACATGTATAATCCATAGCCCCCATATTATCCAAAACACGAACAACTTCGGCCACGGTCGATTGTTTTTGTCCTATACAAACATAAACGCAATAAATTTTGTCTTTTTCACTTTGCGCATTATCGTTTATTTGCTTTTGATTCAAAATCGAATCAATGATAATGGACGTTTTCCCGGTTTGTCTGTCCCCGACAATCAATTCACGTTGTCCCAATCCGATCGGGACCAAAGCATCAACAACTTTCAATCCTGTTTGAAATGGTTTTGAAACCGGTTGACGATCAATAATTCCCGGAACAGCGGCTTCCAAAGGCATACTTTTTTCACTGCGAATGGGTCCGTTTCCGTCAATGGGTTCGCCCAATCCGTTGACAACACGCCCGATTAAACCGGGGCCAACGGGAACTTTGACAACACTGCCGGTTTGAATGGCCAAATCACCTTCGTCCAAATGACCGGAAGCCGATAATAAAACGACATCGGCAAAATCTTTATTCAAATTGAACACAATACCTTGGATATTGTTTGCAAACTCAATCAACTCACCGGCACGCACATGGCGCATACCCGTTACACGAACAATGCCGTCTTTTACCGAAGAAATATGTCCGACATTGACGATTTTGGATTGAAGCACATCTTCTTTTTCCAAATCCGACAACAAATCTTCGAATTTTTCCGGTGTCATTTGCTTGAATTGCTTTTTTTCCAAAATTTGTTGCAAAGAATGTAATTTTTTGCTGACGGAAAGATCGATTAAAGTTGAACCGATTTGCAATTGAAAACCGCCCAACAAATGCGGGTTGATTTTGACGTTTAAAGAAACTTCACGAACGTTTAATTCTTTTTGAATTAAATTTATTATCTTTTTTTCATAAGCGGCACTTAAAGGCGCAGCGACAACAACATTGGCAACCAATTGTTCAAAAGTTTTATCATCTTTTTTTGGCATCTTGTTCCCCTTTTTTGTTCGTATTATTCAGTTGTAGCACAAACAAAAAAAAGGCGCAAGCTTTTTGCGCACATAACATTAAAACTTATCTTCTGCGGGGTGATGTCCGGTGGCGGACTTCATTTTGAATTGAAGAATAAGGTCTTGAATATGCAACCGTTTCTTCGTTTCTTATCCTAATTCTCCGGCTTGTTTTGGGCCTTTTGGGTTCTAGGGGCTGTTGCTGCTGTTCGGTTCGAACCCAAACTATTTTAGTGGAATTTAGCTGGACACTGTCCGAAAAAGGACTTTTATATTCTTTGTTTCGCGTAAACAAGCTGACAGTCAACGCATCATTGGGAATATCCGATGCATCTTTGAAAGTATAATCGCAGTATCTGTCATAAAAGAACATGGCGACAAAAACAACAACCAACGAACCGAATATCAAACCGAAAAATCTGTTTATAAGCAGAAAGAGTGTTATCAAGTATGAAAAAATCTCCCGGATCCAAAAGAATGGATTTATAAAATCTAGAAAGTTCGGTTCCGTTCGTTGTTTGCTCATTTGAATTGCTTCTCTATTTGCTTTGCCGATCCTTTAACTTCTGTTGCAACCACCGTGGGCGCATTTTTAATTTTGTCACTTAGCCAATCAATCGACTGTTGTATGGTCATCCCCGCAAAGAACCACAGAGCCAAACTGGCTATACAGCCCAATAAAACACCATAAAACAGCATTGTGAAAATAAATCGTATCATAGTTCTCCTTCCTGCTTCTTCTTTTATTGTAACACGTTTTTTTCGATTCGTCACTAAAAATTTTTAATTATTTGTTAAGAATTGAAAATTTATACTCTAAAAACCATGGAAAAAGCGGAAAAACCCTTTTGGGAAACAAAAAAATTAAGCCAAATGAACGACAGCGAATGGGAAAGCTTATGCGATCGCTGCGGTAAGTGCTGTTTGATGAAAATCGGCACGTTTTGGACGCAATTTACGAAAATCGGTTGTCCGCTTTTGGATGTTTGTTCCGGATTATGTAAAGATTACGAAAATCGTTGGGATACTGTCCCGACTTGCATAAAATTGACCCCTGAAAACTTAAAAAAATGCAAAAAATGGCTGCCAAAAACATGTGCTTACCTGTGGGTTTTGAAGAAACACACACTGCCACCTTGGCACCCGCTTGTCAGCGGAAAGAAAAATTCCGTTCATACAGCCGGCATTTCGGTTAAAAATCGTGCCATAGATTATTGTCAACCCGATGATTACAAGGATCTTATAGTAAAATGGGACGATTTATAGAAATTGACGGCATCAACATTGAAGTTATTCGCAAAAAAGGAAAACGAACGTTATCCTTAAAAATTGATCGTAAAACGGGATTACCGCAAGTGTCTATTCCTTTTTTATGTCCTTTATTTGTAGCAAAAAACTTTATCCAATCGCATTTAATTTGGTTGAAAAAAAGCGTTGAAACAACGCCCCAAAAACAATATTTTTGTGATGGAATGACTTTATCCGTTTTGGGACAAGAAGTTGTCATAACACACACAAAAAATCGATGTTTGACACACATTGAAGACGGAAAATTGATGGTCAGTGGTGTGGCGGAACATATTCATCGGCGCACAAAGGATTATATCAAAAAACAGGTTTGCGATTATATTTGCGTAAAAGCCAAAGAAGTCGCTTTGCTTTCCGGTCAAAAAGTGGGCAAAATCACCATTCGGGACACATCTTCGCGTTGGGGCAGTTGTTCATCCATGCATGGTTTGTCGTTTTGTTGGCGCTTGGCTTTAGCACCGACATACGTGTTGGATTACGTCATTATTCATGAGGTTGCACACTTGTCATATATGGACCATTCGGCTTTATTTTGGGCACAGGTAAAAAAGTTAGGCGGACAAACGCAAAAAGCAAAAAAATGGTTGGCTGAAAATGGGGCATATTTACACTCTTTTATGTAAACAAAAAAAATTCCATTTTTTGTTTGAAATTAAAAATAAAAAGGGCTATAATCGAACTACATGTAAAAAAAGGGAGTTTGTATGATTTATTTATTAGTTGCACTGACCTTTCTGGCAAGCATTATGTTTTATTCGTTTTATCCCAGATCAGATGCGATAGAATTGATTGATAAACCATCCGCAAAAAATGCGGTTTTTGAGTTGGTTGCACAACACAGCGCCGTTGTTCAAGCTGCAACAGTTGTGGTTAAACCCAGTGCAGACGATAGTAAGCAAGAGAAATATATGAACTACGAGATTTTTTTCGATCAAGCAAAATATGAACTGGACAAAGGAGATATAACAAAACAAGAGTATGGAACGGGAGCCGGTCGTTTTCAAACGTGGCCCAGATTCTTGGGCGCTAAACCATCAGCGGCTCTTTGTACAACACAAGGAATAGCCGCACCCGTTGTTCCGTATGATTTTTATGAAGAGTATTTGCCGGTAGGTTTCAGAAACTATGAGCCATCACCTCAATCTTTTTTACTTTGCGTAAATAATGATGATGCTAAGCCTACCACTTGTTGTGGTAAAACCGGATTAAGTGGAAATTCGTATGGTATCCATTCCGGAACCAGTGATTTTATCATAACGATAACCCCGATAGTTTCTATCAGTGCTTCTTTTGGTATACCGGAACAAGAACGTTTATTAGCACGCGCATTGGGTGAAAATGCTTTCTTGACAAAATATGATCATGATGTAGCCAGAAATGTTTGTTTTAACAAAGGTAATGCTTATGTAGGTTGCGATTCCACACATACAGACATTGTAAATAAGGCTCATTTGACAACAAATTGCGGAATCATTGTTCATAAACCACGCAGTGGTAACACCAATTATTATAAAAACAAAGATTATGATCCAGACAATGCCGAATACGTATTAACCAACACACGTTATGAAACGGTTACGTTACCAAGATCATTTACCAAAAATTATGGTTCGACCAAAAACAGAATCGGTGACAGAACACATTTAGCATGCATCACGGAATTGCATCTTACTTATGCGGGATGTGATGAACTGAAATGTGACACTATCAGTCAGGCTTACATGTGTGGTACTGTAAGCAACCCATACTCTTCAAGCAATCAGGACAGCCGTGGTTGTGCTTGGGATACAACAACATCAAAATGTAAATATGTTTGCACTCATCCCAGCGTGATAAATAATAAAGCCCAATGCGATAACAACGTTCAATACGGTTGCGTTTGGAGTAGCGCAAAAAATCAATGTGAAACGACTTGCGGTAATGTGATGGTTTACCCCAAGCAAAACATAAGTGATTTATAAAAGAAAGGAAAAAAAATGATCAGAAAGCAACAAAAAGGTTCTTTGTTAATTGAAATGATGGCAGTCATTGCTTTGTTGACGTTGGTAACACCGATTTTGTTCCAACAGGTTCATCGCCGTAACGAAGAAATCATTAACGCTCAAATTGCAACTGAAATGCGCATGGTAAAGGAAGCTGTTACGACATATTTGGAAGCAGAAGAAGATCATATTGCACGGGATATTTGCCCTAATTTATGGAGTACAACACAACAAATGTATGTTGGTAATAACGGGGCTGTTGAACAGTGTATTAAACCAGTCTCGGAAACCAGTAAGTATAACCAAATGATAGTAGATATCGTGGGGGATCCCGATAATAACATTGCCGGAAAATATTTTCCATCTAACGCAGACCCTGATATAATTAAAGATTATTATATCATCCCATATGGCTATACCGTCAGAACATCATGTGACACAAACACACCTGATCCGGATGATGCCGGCAACGGATGTATATTCAGACCGGTTTTGTTTGCATTGATTGTGCAAAAAAATCTCAGCTCGAGTTTACGTCAAACATCAAAAGCAGCGGCCTTAATCGGTACCGAAGGCGGTGTTGCTTTATTTGATCAAAACCAAATCAGTGGTATCAGAGGATCTTGGAACTTTACGTTAGATGAAATACAGGGAACAAACTTTGGTTCAACAACCGGAAAATATGCTATTGCCGCCGTAACTTTTTTCAATAATATAGCGTCATCTTCCATTTTGAAAGATATTCGTTGGCAACATGTACACGCCACAACGGCGCAGGCAGAAACAATCGCCGGCGAAAGAATCGCAGCAACAGAAGTTTTCACAGTGGACAAAGCTGATAATTCTTCAACTAACGACTGCATTACAAATTATGGTAATAAGGCTGTCGATATAAAGGACAACAGTAACAATCCCGAATGCGATCCGTTGTTTGAAGTCAGTTCAATAACGGGTGCCGTTCGCACCGCCGCTCCGATCAGAAGTGGTATAGGCACAACAACATTTGATTGCACTCGATTGAAGCAATACGAATGTCAAACTCTTGTCGGTTTATGTGGTTGGAGCTCAACAAATCAAGTTTGTACGGGTGGTACAGTAACCGCAAATTGCGCCTCTTATAATTCCAGACAGAAAATGTGTAATGCTGCACCGGGTTGTTCCTATGACACTGCTCAAAGTAAATGTCTTGCTTGCAGTGAATTTACCACAAAACGGCTTTGCGAACGAGATGGTAGCGGTTGTGCATGGATAGAAGACCGGGTAAAGCAAGCCAATGGTTGGACAAAGGAATTCAGATGCGTTGGTGAATACTTGTTGGATCCGTCAAAAAGATCAGTTATGAGTAATATTGCCGTAACGGATGATATTGTTATGGCTTCCCGTGGAAATAAAGCTGTTGCCGCCGCATTACCAAACGATGTTTTAATGGGAAAAGGTATCGCATGTACTTACCTGGATGGAACCGGCACCATTTGTGATCCGTTTTTAAACCAAGATCCGAATAATTCGGACAAACCTCAATCCGCTCTAAAAACAAACTGTTATTGTGATACTTCTGCCGGAAATTGTTCTTATGAAAATACCGGTGTTGCAAGACGCGTTACTTATCAGTTTGGATCTTGTGAAGCTATGAAAAATGTACAATATAATCAAAATACAGATATGTTACGATTCTGTACAATTACGGGCGCCAACTGTACTAATAACGCAAGCATTTGTGAAAATGGAGACCCATCAAATGTTTGTGCGGACGCATCAGAATTCGATGTGTGTTTAAACTTTTGTTCAACCAAATTATACAACGCTTGCGTTAATCCGGGGACATATTCATCCAAAGGTGTTTCAACCCACTGTTCTAACATAAATGCGGCATGCAGACAAGCTTGTATAGCTTGGACGGCTACGGTTGTTCAATCTTTCGGATCTTGGGCAAATGTACGTGGTGAAGCCGTGAAGGCGTGCTACTTAATAGAAGGTTTCTGCGTATTGCAAACAGAGGTAGATAGAAAATCAGAGACAAAAGGAACCGAATGTCCGGATCCTCAACATTATGTATATTCAATGAGACCAAGGGTTAAATTCATAAGCGCCAATACAGATGCTTACCCAACTGCCAGTCACCTGGATAGAACTTGGAGAATAAATCTTGGTGGGGCTTCCAGTGTCGAAGTAGATGAATATTGCGAATTGAAACATTGGGAATAAAAACCCGCCGGTTCAAAGCCCAGAAAGTGTGAACAAATTGCAAACGGACAATGAAATAAAAAAAGCCGTACAGATTTTAAATCAAGGCGGGTTGGTTGCTTTTCCGACCGAAACGGTTTACGGATTGGGTGCTGATGCAACCGATGATACGGCAGTGGCCAGCATTTATGAAAAAAAAGGCCGCCCGTCTTTTAACCCGCTGATTGCACACGTAGATTCGCCCCAAATGGCATCTAAATACGTTAAAATCACACCGATGGCACAAAAATTGATGGATGCTTTTTGGCCGGGACCGTTGACTTTGGTATTAAAGCGCAAACCCAAATGCACCGTTTCCCTGTTGGCCAGTGCCGGATTGGATACTTTGGCCGTTCGTTGCCCGAACAACCCGATTGCTTTGGATTTGATTCGCGTATTCGGTAAACCGATTGTGGCTCCTTCCGCAAACAAATCCGGTCGTATCAGCCCAACAACACCCGAACACATTATTGAAGATTATGGCACAGATGCCCCCTTTATTTTGAATGGAGGCGCTTGCCCCGTGGGTGTTGAATCCACTGTTTTATTATGCGATGATGAAAAAGTCGCTGTTTTACGTTACGGCGGATTAGCAGTGGAAGACATTGAATCTTTAATCGGTCCGGTTATTCGTCCGGAATGTGATGAATCGGCACCACACAGTCCCGGACAATTAAAAAGCCATTACGCACCGCATTTGCCGTTGCGTATGAATGCCACAAAGGCCGAACCGGGCGAAGCGTTATTGGGCTTCGGAAACGCCCCAAATGCGACTTTAAACTTATCCGAAACGGGTGATTTAAAACAAGCAGCTGCCAATTTATTTTCGATGATGCATAAATTGGATAATAATAAATATACCGGCATTGCCGTTATGCCTATTCCTATGCAGGGTTTAGGGTACGCCATCAATGACCGTCTGAAACGCGCCAGTTGTCCGCGGGAAAAGTAATCTTATCTTACTTTAACGTTTCTGCCTTTAATCAAAGCAATTTGTTTTTCGGATAAAGCGGACAATATTTTCTTGCATGCAATCAAATCTGATGCATAATAATCCGGTTTTTGATTTTCAAATTCGCTACTGTTTGCATCAGTGAACACCAAAACAGCAACTCCGTCCGAATAATTGTGTGCCATTTTAACGTCAGAAAGCCCGTCACCGACAGAAATCAACAAATCAACGTCCAAACCTTCAACGGCCTTGTCTGTAAAGATCTTTGATGGCTTATCTTCCGCTGCTTCTTCTGCACCGATCATACGATCAAATTTATCCAAAATTCCCATTTGTTTGACTTCGTTGGACAAAATATCTTTGGCTTTATTGCTGGCCAAAATATTCACAAAACTGGCATTTTTTGCAAAATCCAACAAATCAACAGCGCCGGATTTTAATTTTAAATGGCAAGCATTTTTGGCATATTGTTGCAAATAAAAAGCACGCGCTTCTTTTGCCTTTTCTTCCCCAACCAAATTCTTGATTAAATTGCGACCAGACAAATTCATTGCTTTTTTGGCTTCTTCCTTTGTCCAAGTTCCCAAACCGAAATGAACACGCATATCGTTTTGAGCATGCCAAATGGCATCAAATGTATCGACCAAAGTATTGTCCCAGTCCCACAAAATAACTTTTACCATTTTTAAAATCCTTTTCTTATCTTACATATCCAAAGAATTGTTTATCAATTTCTTTCATTTTCTTTTCCATTCACTTTGGATGGGTTTTGACCCAAAACATAGAGATATTTTACCAAAAATATTTTATTTGTCAAATATTTTGCCTTTTATTCAACGTATAGATAATGAGAAAGCCCAGATGTAAGATCCGGGCTTTGTATTTAAGGAGGGATGAGATATAAAAAAGGAGAAGGGAGTGTAAGAGGGAAGTGTGAACGATGAAGGATATAAGAAGGAGCGGTAAAAGGAGGAGGGAAAGCGCCTTGATATAGCGGACAAAGGGTTAAGATGGAAGATGGGGCAACGACCTACTCTTCCGCAGCTT
>JAGBRF010000108.1 GCA_017632555.1 Alphaproteobacteria bacterium
CCGCCCAGTGAAATTTATCTTGTTCTTCTTCTACATGATAACCTTTTTCAATGGTGGTCAATTTGACTTTGTGTTTGGCTGATAAGATTTGTTTTGCCCGTAATGCCAATGTTGACGATAATTTACCTTTTGAAAAATCGTATTTTTGATGGCCGTCAATAATTAAAATGTTTGTCATAAAATGCCTCCTTTGCTAAAATTAAAGAAAAGTTTTGCTTTATTCAATCTGACAAAAAGATTATGATGAACTATCAGATATAAAAAGAAAGGAATAAAATGAAGCGGTGTTCTTGGGTCAATTTGTCCGAACCGGAATATATCCAATATCACGATACGGAATGGGGCGTTCCCGTTTACGATGATAAAAAGTTGTTTGAAATGTTGTTGTTGGAAAGTTTCCAAGCAGGGTTGTCTTGGCTGACTATCTTAAAACGCAGAAAAGAATTTGCAAAAGCATTTGATAATTTCGATGTGAAAAAGGTTGCTTCTTATGATGAAAAAAAAGTGGCCGATTTGATGCAAAATGAAAAAATTATCTGTCATCGTTTGAAAATTCAATCAGCGATATCAAACGCTCGTGTTTTTATTCAAATTCAAAAAGAGTGGGGCGGCTTTTCAAATTACCTGTGGCATTGGACGGATAATAAAATTATTCACGGAAACGGAACGAATACGCAGTCGGCTTTGTCCGATAAAATTTCTGCCGATTTGCAAAAACGGGGAATGAAGTTTGTCGGTTCTGTTATTATTTATTCTTATTTGCAGGCCGTTGGCGTTATCAACGATCACCAAAAAGGTTGTTTTAAGGCCGTTTAATACTTTGCTCTTGACAAAAATTTAGCAGATGTATAGAATGCTCGTTATGAAAAAATGTTGGTTACTTTTATTTGTTTTGGTATTGGTGGCGTGTGCTTCACCGGAAGACAGTCGCGTTGATACAATTCTGTCAATGGCGCGTTCACCGTCAATCGGTTTGTTGGAAGGCAAAACGCCCGAACAAGTTCGCGATTTAATGGGCGACCCGACATTCGTGCGTAAAGAAAAGCCAAATGAATCTTGGGTGTTTAAGGCTCCGGATTGCGCCGTGTTTGTGTTTTTTGATGAAAACGGTATTTCCACTTTTACGGAAAAGAAAGGTTCTTGCGATAAAAAGGTTGCGCACCGTATTTTATCCGCCCGTAAAGATTCTCTTTAATTAAAATTTTTGAATATAAAAAAATACCGGTAGTTTCCCACCGGTATTGATTTATTGACCTTATCCGTTTGATTAGGCTTCCGTTGTTACGTAGTCGATAATCAAACCGGCGATGGCGACAATGCCCAAGCCTACGCATAAAGCAGCGAACCATTTCCAATGCAATTTGCCGAAAATAGCCCAGAATGCTAATACGATCAAGCCGAAACCGCCAACGATGAAGATCATCTTACGGGCGTTCTGGAACGCATCAGTTACTTTACCGAAAGCAACTTGCCAAGCGTCACCTACATTAGCTGGATCGTCAGCGAAAGCGTTGCCAGACCACAATAAGACTCCGGCGAATAACGCAAAGGCCAAAATAGAGAATAATCTTTTCATAGTAACCTCCTGTTAAAAAGTTCTTTTCCCTATACCCTCTTCTATTATAACAGAAAGAGTACTTATTGTCTAGCATTTTTTTACATAGCTGTCCAATACTTTTTTATAAAATTCCCCAAAAAAGTTAAAATTTAGGAATAAAGTTTTATATTAGGAAAAAAATCCTTTATTTATGCTTCCGATTTTTTCAAAAATCGCATCAAACATTTCTTGCGTCAATTGACGTGTGTTGATGTTGTATCGGGAACAATGATAACTGTCCACCAAATAAACGTCATCTGTCAGGCGATGTACGTTTCCGTGCGCAAAAGGAAAAGCACTTTGTTTTAATCCGAACGCCTTTAACACGGATTGATGTGAAATACGTCCCAAGCAAAGAATAATATGTAAATTTTTCATACTTTGAATGGTGGCTTTTAATCGTTCATTACAATTGTTGATTTCATCCGGTGTCGGTTTGTTTTCCGGCGGAACGCAACCGACCGCATTTGTAATCAGTGCATTTTTTAATTGAAGCGAATCATCTTTTCTTTGTTGATAAACACCGCTTGCCCAACCGAATTTTAACAATGTTTCATACAAGATTATACCGGCATAATCACCTGTAAAAGGTCGCCCGGTACGATTCGCCCCTTTTAATCCCGGGGCCAGTCCGACAACCAGTAAACGACCATTGGTATCGCCAAAATTAGGAACGGGTGCATTAAAAAAATCAGGATATAATTCTTTGTTTTTTTGAATGAATTGACATAAACGAGGGCATTTGTTGCATATCATTTGAAAAAATCCTTGTCTTTTTATTTTGTTTGCTGTTATGATAAAAGAAAAGGTTTGCTTTTGCAAGGAGAATAAAATGGCAAAGATTTTGATTGTAGAAGATAATGAAATGAATATGCGCTTGTTTTCGGATTTATTGAAATCGCGCGGATACACTGTCTTGCAATGTATGGAAGGGCAAAAAGCTTTATCGATTGTTCGTTCTGAACATCCGGATTTGGTTTTAATGGATATTCAAATGCCCGGCATTTCGGGGTTGGAAGTGACCGCTTTAATTCGTCAATCAAAAGATGTCGCTAAAACAAAAATCGTTGCCGTTACGGCCTTTGCCATGAAGGGTGATGAACAAAAAATCATAGACGGCGGTTGTGACGGTTATATTGCCAAACCGATTGCTGTGCCTGAATTTTTGGCAACTGTCGATAAATTTTTAAGCAAATAAATCGTATTCAAACGATAAGGTATCTTTACTGATTTGTCCCTGTGATCCGATCGGCATAATGATTCGTGTATCGCTGTGTCCATAGGGCAGACCCGTCCACATTTGAACATTGGGCAATCTTTCGGATAAATCCATCAAAACTTCCACCATCAAACCATCGTTTTCATCGGAAGATATACATTTATAAAAATCACCGAAGATGACACCGGCGACTTGATCGAAAACACCGGCCAAACGCAACTGAGTCAACATTCTGTCGATTTTATACGGTTCTTCCATAACGTCTTCCAAAAACAATAAACAGTTTTTGAAATCCGGTTGATAAGCCGTTCCAATCAGTTCAGATACCAATGATAACGTTCCGCCAATCAGTGCGCCGGATACGTCTTTATGTTTTTTTGATAAAGGTTGCAAAGCCAAAGAAATGGATCCGTTTTTTAATACTAAATCAAAGCTTTTTTCCAACATTTTATCAACGTTTACGGCATCGGCAATATCACGGCGTGGGGATAATCCGGTCCAACTTTTTAATCCGGCTTTTGCCCATAAACCCAATTGCAAAGCAGTTGTATCCGAAAAACCGATTAAAGGTTTTTTGTTTTTCTTTATTTCATCAAAATCCAACAAATCCAAAATGCGTGCTGAACCGTAGCCGCCTTTCATGGCCAACATCAAATCGATGTTTTTATCTTTGAATAATTCCATAACATCGGATGCACGTTCCTTGTCCGTTCCCGATAAAAAACGTTCGTATGAAAACAGGTGAGTGGCTTGCGCTACATCAAAGCCTTTTTCCTTAAACCACGCATTTATTTTTTCCATATTTATCGGACTGTAAGAAGGGCTGGACGGATTGAATATACCAATTGTTTTCATTTGTTATCTCCAACTGCTGTTAAAATATCTTTTGCCAAATTTGTCAAAGTGCCATCACGCGCACCCATAACGACAATGCGGTCACCCGATTGAGCTTGCCTTGCTATAAATTCGGGAATGTCGGCGCGATCTTCAAAGAAGAATGCTTTTTTGCCTTTGGCTGTCAATGCTGTGACCAAATCTTTTGATGAAATATCTTTGGCAACCGTCCCGCCTTGATAGAAAATTTCGGGGAAAATCAAAACATCATCAGAACCGGTTTTTGTTGCAAAAGCTTCAATCAACTCATTTTTCATTAAACGAGTCGGTGTGAACCCGTGCGGTTGAAACACCGCCCAAAGTGTGTGATTATCCCGATGTAATGTTTGTAATGATGCGGATATTTTTTCCGGATTATGCGCATAATCATCAAAAACGGTAATGTCGTTGACTGTGCCGATTTTTTCCAAACGGCGTTTTGTTCCTTTGAAAGAAGCCAAAGCATCGGCCGATTTTTCCAAATCAACACCGGCCAGTAAAGCAGCGCCCATGGCGGCCAGTGCATTTTCGATATTGTGCTTTCCCATTACTTGTAAATGTGTGGTAATACCATTTACTTTAAAGTCAATTCCCTGGTCGGTCGGGGTTATGTCGGTTGCAATCAGGCCGGCACCACTGTCTTTTTGACAAGAAAAAGTAATTGTGTTCGGGTGAACGTTTCTGAAAGCCGCTGTTTCGGCACAATCCAAATTTAAGACAACGCCTTTTTTTGTGCGTTCAATAAATTCTTTGAACAAAGGACGTAATTCCGCCAACGGTTTATGGTCCAACGATATGTTGGAAACGATGGATATTGCCGGATTATAAAGTTCAATCGTTCCGTCCGATTCATCGGATTCAATTACACAAAAATCACCGGATCCCATAATAAAGTTGGAAGGTTCTTTATCTGTTTCATAAGTGTTGATTAAAATACCGCCATTGATGATGGTCGGTGATAACCCGCAAACGCTTAAAATATGTCCGACCATTGCCGTAATGGTCGTTTTTCCGCTGGTTCCGCCAACGGCGATACCGGTATAGCTGTGCAAAATTTCCGCCAACATTTCGGCGCGTCTGCGAATTTTTAAGTTTAATTGGCGTGCTTTTTGAACATCGGGAATTTGGGCTTCAATGGCTGTTGATGTCACAAAATAATCGATGTCATCGGTTACACCGGAACCGTCTTGCGGGAAAATTTGAATACCCAAACTTTGCAAAAATTCTTTTGTTTTTGTATTGTCCCCTAAATCAAAAGCTCTGTCCGACCCAAAGACTTGATTTCCTTTCAATGCAAGGTATTGAGCAATTGAGCTCATTCCTATTCCGCCGATACCGCAAAAATAATATTTCATATTTTATTCCTTTACGAATTGAAATTATTTTTGTATAGTATAAGATAAATGAACAAATGTAAAGAAGAGGAGATAAAAATGATTCGTTTTTTTACTTTAACTGTTGTTGCATTGGTTTGTTTTGCTCAAATGGCATCGGCACAAACCCCCGAACAATTGAAAATGTTGGAACAACGGGGAAATTATGTTGCCAGCAACAGACCCAAAGGAAAAGAACCTGTCTATTACGATGAACAAATAAAGGATTTTGTTATTCCAACCGATCCGAATCCTATATTTGTTAAAACACCGGATGGTGTAAAACACAAAGTTCCTATGGCAAAAACAGACGATGAAGTTCGTGCCACCAGATCCGGTCCGAATTTGTATGTTTTAAGTAAAATGAATCAAGAGCAAGCCAAAAGATATGGCGAATATTTGATTCAGGATCGTATTTTTATTTCAACTTCCAACTTTGAAGTCACAACAACGGCAACGGGTATGAAGTATTGCAAAATGAATTTGAATGTTTTTAATAATACGCCACGTGTATTGAAGAAAATTTATGTAACTTACACATGGGGTGATGTTAAAACGTCAGTTACTTTTTCTAATGTAGGTATTTTGGGTACATCTACCAACAATGCGGCGTTGGCCGGTTCTGTATGTGATCGTGTCACAAAGGGTGCCGATTATACTGTCGGAACCTGTGTTATGGACGGTTTAACCGAAGATCAGTGTCGATTAAGAATAGCAGAATTATAAAATGAAACGTTTCCTGTTTGTATTATTTTTTCGGACGTTGGTTTGTCCCGTCTGGGCCAAAGATGTTTTGACTTCTTCGGATGAAAAGCTGTATCGCGATATATTCGAAGTTCAAAAAAAAGAAGATTGGAAAAAGGCCGATAAATATATCGCCAAATTAAACGATAAAATTTTGATGGGACATGTATTGGCTCAACGTTATTTTTCCAAAACGTGGGTGACAAAAGCAAAAGAAATTGAATCATGGATGAAAAAATATTCCGATCATCCGCAAGCGTCCCGTATGTATAATTTGGGTGTAAAGAAAAAAGCAAAATTGCCCGAAAAACAACCGATACCTTTGTATGGCGGACGGGCAGGGACTTGTTCTGCCGTCTATCGTGCCGAACCGACAGACAGTATTGAAAATTTAAGCTTTTCATACCTTTCCGGTGACCGACGTAAAAAAGCAAAAAAGACTATGCGACAAATTGTCAAGTATATCAAAGCCGGTCGGACACTAAATGCCCGTCAGTTGATCGAAGGAAAAGATGCAAAGAATTTGTTTAATCAACGCGATCATGATGCGGCGCGTATTGCGTTGGCGTTCTCATACTTTTTGGACGGAATGGATAACAAAGTTTTTGAAATGGCCGAAAAAGC
>JAGBRF010000109.1 GCA_017632555.1 Alphaproteobacteria bacterium
GGGCGGTATTGCCGAAATAAGATTTGGTGTGCCGGAAAACATAAAAAAACAAGCTATGACATACATGGACAATAACGTATTAAACACCATCACCCGATTTTATAAAGAATTGAGCAAAGGAAGATAAGGCGTTGTTTCGGGGGATAAGATTTTTTATCTAATCAATCCTTTTCCAACAAAATCAGGGGGACGAGCATTTCTTTGTTTGTCAATCCGGCGTGCATACCGGGCAGGTAAGAATAAACATCGTTTTCAAAACGTTGGACCAAGCTTTTGCCTTTTGTGGAAATAATCAAATAATCGCCCAAAAAGTCTTTGACAAAGGGGTGTGCTTTGCCGTTCCCGAAAAGGTTCATTTTCAATGCGTCTTTTGACTTCATTAAAATAAAACCATCTTTAAAATATCGATTAAACAGGCGGACAAATGTTTCTTCCTTTCCTTTTTTCAAGAAAACGGTTTGCACCCGAGTATCAAATCCCAAAGGTGCCGCCAGACAATCCATCAAATCCGGATAATCGTTCAGGAAAATGTTTGCATTTTCGATGTGTCCGTGGTCTGCGGAAATGATAATCAAAGCGTCTTGCAATTCAGAACAAAGCTTTTTCATCTTTGAATTTAATTTCTTCAAAACTGTCTTGACTTCGGTGGAATAAGGGCCGAATTTATGGCTGGTAGAATCCGGTTTTCCCCAATAAGCCATAATAAATTGCTTGCCTGGTTTTTGGCTTTGTTTCTTTATTTTGGCGCAAAAATCGTCAATATCAACGGCGCCTTTCGGGTCAATGTTTGCCGGATCGATTTTCGTCAGCTGAACGTTTGAATTGACCGCTTTGATTTTGTCGAAAATGTGAACATAGGGCATTCTTTTTGAAACATTTTCAGCAACAACTTCGCCGGTATAAAAGTCTTTATTGGTGAAAATTTCAACAACGCGTTTCAAATCCTTAAAGTACGGCGACCAAGCCAACCACCCATGCTCGACCGGGCAAAGACCGGTATAATAAGTCGTTGTTGCGGCCACTGTTGTCGGCGGAAAAACGGAAGAAATTTCGCTTTTGATGTTTCGGCGCAAAAATGAAAAGAAGGGCAAATCGTGTTGCAACATATCAATACCCATACCGTCCAAAATGATAAAAATAACGTTTTTATGATTTTGTTTTAATGCTTGCTTTAATATCGGCAAAGCAGGGTGTTTTGTGCGAACGCCGTAATAATCCAAAAATGCGTTCGGTATGCCCAATATGGAATTATCATAATCCGGATAGAATATTTTTCTTTTCATAAAGCCTCCTTCACTGGCAATAACATTATAATCATATATTGATTTTTTATACAAGAAATTTTTACAATTTTGCTTGCTTTTTTATGGATTTTTGATATAATAGAAGCTTACAATTTATGATTTATGAAAAGAGGTGTTGGTATTATGGAAAGAATAGAAAAAGATTTTGTTTATTATGATCCTGTCGCAGGTATGACAATTTTGGAAGCCATTATGAAAGCGATTAAACTTGCCAAAGAACATAATAAAACCGTCAAGACAAATTTGAATGATGTCGATATGGTTATCACGACCGAAACAAAACCGGCAGAAGCGTTGACGGTTTTCCACAAACGTTTAGATGCTTTGCATGCACAACAAATCCAAAAAACAAAAGAATAGTTTTTTGAAAATGAAATCCCCCACTTTCGTGAGGGATTTTTTTTGTTTTACAAATCCAAACTTCTGTTTTTTATTTTTTCAGAAATTCGCCCCATAAAATCAGATAAAGAAATATCATTCATCTGTTCTCCGTTTCTTAATCGAACGGAAATGCAGTTGTTTTGCGCTTCTTTATCCCCTAATACAATAACGTAAGGGATTTTTTTCTTGACGGCATTTCTGATTTGATAAGAAACCGTGTTGCCGGAAATATCTACTTCCGCGCGTATATCATTTTTCAACAATTGTTGTTGAATTTGAACGGCACGTTCTTGGTGTTTGTCCGATACAGGCACTATTTCAACCTGAACAGGTGACAACCAAACGGGCAATTTTCCTTCGCATTGTTCCAAATAAACGCCGATAAAACGTTCAATAGAACCCAAAATAGCGCGATGCAACATAATCGGTACGTGCTTTTGTCCGTCTTCACCAATATAGAACATACTCCATTTTTCCGGCAAATTCATATCCAATTGTATCGTCATACATTGCCATTCTTTGCCATTTTTATCAATCGCACAAACGTCTATTGCGGGACCGTAAAATTTTGCACCGCCGACATCAATGTCGTATGGAATGTTTTTGTCCTTCAATACTTGTTCAATGGATTTTTCCGCCATTTCCCAAACGGGTTCGTTATCGATATATTTATCTTTTTTGTCTTTCAAATCACGGACAGAAAAGTAAACTTTGAATTTGTCATATCCAAAAACTTTATTGATAGCAAAACCGAAATCAAGAACTTTCGATAATTCTTCCATAAATTGATCTTGACGACAAATTATATGTGCATCATCTTGCGTGATACAACGAACACGCAACAACCCTTGCAGACCGCCGGACGCTTCGTAACGATAAACATTTCCCAATTCGCAATATTTAATCGGTAATTCTTTGTATGAATGCGGGGATGCGTTATAAATAGCTACGTGGAAAGGGCAACTCATCGGTTTGACATAGTAAGCCCCTTGTTCTTCTTTATCCTTTAAAGACATATCCATCGGTGGATACATACAATCAGCAAAATGGTCCAAATGACGGATTTTTCCCATAATTGTTTTAATCCGATAACAGGGGAATAGACATATTTATATCCTGCCTTTTGATGTTCTTTTTTCCAAAAGGATTCAATTTCATTTCGTATGATTGCGCCGTTCGGATGCCATAAAGCCAAACCCGAACCGACATATTCACTGAATGAAAATAAATCCAACTCTTTGCCTATACGACGATGGTCGTTTTCTGCGAAACTTTGATTTTCATTTATATTATTGTTCATTTTTTTAAACCTTTACTAAAATTGTTAAACTTTAAAATTGCTTGTATGGATATAAAAATCCAGAAAAATAAAACATATCACCGCACTTAAGCGGTGGTGGTTGTGGTCAAGGTCAAAACCGCACGAAACAACGCAGAGCTTTTATTTAAGTTCTGTTGACATAATTTAGAAAAGTTGTTTCTTTCGTTTAACATACTATCAGTATAACATAACGCAAAATATGAGTCAATTTAAAAATTACTTTGTTGAATATTTCTTGAGCCATCGTTGGCTTACCTTTTACATAGCGAGTCCATATACCAAGACTATATTTAGGTATTTGACTGTGGTTAAATAGAGGTAAAAGTATTTTTAAAATTTTGGAA
>JAGBRF010000008.1 GCA_017632555.1 Alphaproteobacteria bacterium
AACGAAGCGTTCAGGCGGCCAAAGTGTTTTGCCCCAAAATTATATCCGGCAAAAGGTTGGTATCCTTGCGCTATACCCATAATGGTCAAAAATGAAATAGCGCCCAACCGCATCATAATCCCGTTTCCCGCCATCACGTTTTCGCCATAGGAAATGGCAATGTTATTGCTGATGATGTGTGAAACACCCATGATAAACGCATTTAACGCCGCCGGAAAACCGATGCTTAAAATGTCTGTCATCATTTTTTTGTCGGGTTTGAAAAACGATAATCCCAACGAAAGCAAAGTTTTTGATTTTTTGAAGTAAATCAAATAATAAATCGTTCCCAATAAATTACCGAAAGCGGTTGCCCATGCGGCACCGGCTATACCCCAATTCCATTCCAGAATAAAGATATAATCCAAAACTATATTGGCGCCTGTTCCGATAAAAATGCCAAGCATGGCTTGTTTTGTTGCACCTTCCGAACGAATCAGCCCCGATAAAACAATTTGCAAAATTTGGACACTGCTGGATAAAACCAAAATCATCATATACGTTTCGGTCGGTGTCCATGTCGCCGGTGATGTTCCCAACAAAGTTAAAACGTTGTCTTTTGTCACATAGGCAACTGCGGATACAAACATCCCCATCAAAATCGAACAATAAAATGCCGTGGAACAAGTGCGTTTGGCTTCCATTATATTTTTTTCACCCAACATTCTGGAAATAAACGAAGCACCGCCGATTGCGAAAATGTTTCCAACCGCTTGAATCAGCAAAGCAAACGGCATAATCAACGAAACGGCCGCCACTAAGTTCGGATCATTCAATTGGCTGATGAAAAAGGTGTCCGTCAATCCGTAAATGACTTGGACCATCATTGCCAAAACGGACGGCAAAGCCAAAGATAATATCGCCCGTTTGACCGGTGCTTTTTCCATCAATTCGATATTTTTTTGCATTTTTTTATCCTTTGACAGCAGATTAGTTTGTTTTTCCAAAAAAAGCAACTTTTTAATAAAAAAGAAACTTTTTTTATTTATACAGAAAATGAAAAGGAGTCGTTAAATGGCAAAGTATAGATTCGTTTTTTTGTGTGCGTGCGCAGGGTTGATAACAACTTCTGCAAATGCATTGGATCCGTTCAGCATTTATGATGATAAAGCGGCGGCCGTATGTGAAGAACAATCGATGGACGGACAAGTCGATTTGGCAAAGGTGATGGAAAAAGCCATTTACTCGAATATCAGTTTGAAAACAAGTTATTTGTCGGCGTTGATTTCCGGTGCTTCTTACGGACAAGGATTATCCGCTTATTTGCCAAGTATATCCGCTTCGGAAAGTATAGGGGCAACCAGCCGAAAAGTAGACGGCGGGGCGCACAGTGATACAGGTTCTGTCAGTGCAGAAGCCAGATTGAATTGGTTGTTATTCGATTTCGGCGGACGCAGTGCCAATGCTGACCGCTTGAAAGCCGCTTTGCAATCTTCGTATTTTGCGTATGATGATACGTTGCAGGAATTGCTTTATACCGTTGCTGAAAATTATTATGGCGTTTTGGCCGCCGAAGAAAGATATGAAGGGTTGATGGAATCCGAAAAGTCGGCTAAAAAGGCGTATGAAGAAGCCAAAAGTCGTTACGATTTGGGATTGGTTCCTTTGTCGGATAAGTTGCAGGCTCAAACATCGTATGAACAAGCCAAATTGGCTTCGAACGTTGCCCGCAAAAATATAGCTTTGGAACGGGGAAATTTGGCGAATTTGTTAAACTTGCCACCTTATACGCATTTTGATTTGAAGCGTCCGGATAAAAAATTGAATAATTTACCTCCGATGGAAGAAATTAAGGATTTAATCGGAAAAGCGTTGGCTCAACGTCCGGATTACAAATCCATGGAACAGGATGTTTTAAGTGCTAAAAAACAAATCGATGTTGCCAGATCGGAAGGGTTGCCAACTTTGTCCGGTAATTTAGCCGGCGGTGCTGAAAAAGATATTCGTGACGGTAATCGTGCGGTTTATTCGGGGTCAGCCGGTTTGACAATTTCTATGCCTATTTTTACCGGCTTTTCGCAAAGTTATAAAATCGGTCAGGCCAAATTGCAATATCAAGCGGCACGTGAAAATTTAGAAAAAGCCAAAAGCAATATTGAAAACGAAGTTTGGTCCGCTGTTCAAGATTATGAAACATCTTTGGAAAGTTTTAAAATCAGCCAAACATTATTGGAAAGCGCAATGGAAAACGAACGTGTTGCATTTGCTTCTTATAAAGTCGGAAAAGTCAATATCATAACTTTGCTTGATGCACAATCATCTTTGGCTTCGGCACGGGTTGAAAATTCGACATCTTTCTATAACTTTTTAACGGCACAAAATAAGTTGCAAAAAGCATTGGGACAAATGGAGAAAACAAAATGAAAAAAGTTTTAATTATTCTTGCGATTATTTTTGGTGGAATTGTGGGGCTTTATTATTTGATGAAACCATCGGATAAGTTGACCGCCAGACAATTCGAATTTGTCAAAGTCGATAAAGGAAACGTGACCGAAACGGTGACGGCTACGGGAACAATCGAACCGATCAACGTGGTCAGTGTCGGTACTCAAGTTTCCGGCATTATCGAACGGGTTTATGTTGACTATAATGACGAAGTTGAAAAAGATCAGTTGTTGGCCGAATTGGATAAATTCGTTTTGAATGAAACTTTGCAAGACGCAAAAGCCGGTTTAGATTTGGCAAAAAGCAAAAAGAAAGTTGCCGAAATGAACTTTAATCGTTACAAAGATTTGTATAAACAAAAATTGATTGCAAAAGCCGAAATGGAAGAAGCCGAAATTTCTTTGGCAACTGCTGATGCGAATTTGTTGAGCGCGCAAGCCAATTATAACAAAGCGCAACAAAACATCGATTATGCACGCATTGTATCGCCCGTTTCCGGTACGGTTATTTCAAAAGAAGTTGAACAAGGTCAAACAGTGGCAGCATCTTTTTCAACACCGACTTTATTCAAAATTGCAGAAGATTTACGTTTGATGCAAATCGAAGCCGCTGTTTCGGAAGCTGATATCGGCAAAATTAAATACGATATGAATGCCGAATTTACGGTTGATGCTTATCCGACAGATACGTTCAAAGGAAAGGTCAAGCAAATTCGTTTATCGCCGACAACGGAACAAAATGTTGTGATGTACACGGTTATTATTGAAGTGCCGAATGAAGATAAAAGATTGCTTCCGGGTATGACCGCTTTTGTGACGATTTTAACGGCGGAAAAAACAGATGTTTTACGTATTCCGAATACAACAATTCAATTTCGTCCGTCCGCTGAATTACGTCAAAAAATGGACGGGGAACGTCCGCGTAATTTGAAACCAACGCAGGCGGTTGTTTATACGTTTGATGCGGCAAAAGGAATGATTAAACCGGTGGTGGTGGATTTGGGATTGGCTGATGTTATTTACACGGAAGTTGTTGATGGTGTTACAGCAGGCGAACAAATTATTTCGGAACACATAAAAAATGAAAGAGCCGGTGGCCGTCCGCCTATGTAATTCGGGGAAAAATAATGAAAAACCAAAAAGTCGTTGAAGTTGAAAATCTGACAAAAACTTACTTTATGCCCGGTGGGTTAAGCCAACAGGTGTTAAAGGGAATTTCCTTTGAAATTGCCAGCGGTGAATTTGTTGCAATTATGGGTCATTCCGGTTCGGGAAAATCAACTTTGATGAATACGTTGGGTTGTTTGGACAGACCCACCGGCGGTAAATATTTTTTGGCCGGTCAGGAAGTATCCAAATTGACCGACAATGAATTGGCAACCGTTCGGGGAAAAACGTTGGGCTTTGTTTTCCAAAACTTTAATTTGCTGATGAAAAGAACGATTGCCGATAATGTTTCTTTGCCACTGCTTTATCAAGGGGTCAGTCGAAAGGAATGTTATGAACGGGCTTGTGCAATGATAGAACGTGTCGGGTTGTCCGGTTATGCCGATCGTATTCCAAACCAATTGTCCGGCGGTATGCAACAACGTGTGGCAATTGCACGGGCGTTGATAAACAATCCCAAAATTATTTTGGCTGATGAACCGACCGGTAATTTGGACAGCCAAACTTCCGATGAAATTATGGGTATGTTTCAAGACTTAAACAAAGAAGACATTACGGTTATTTTGGTAACACACGAAGCCGATGTGGCTATGTATGCAAAACGTTTGATACGTATTGCTGACGGTGTTGTCGAGTATGATGGTTTAGTAAAAGATTATTTTGTAAAAAGGGAGAATTAGAATGAAAAAATTATTATTATTGTCAACCGTGTTGATTTTTTCCGTTCCGGTTATGGCGCAAACATTTGATTTGGGCTCACGGTTAAAAGGTATGGGAAAGGATTCCATAAACATACAGGATTTACAAGGCAATTTGTTTAAGATGGGAAAAAGCAAATCGGGAAATCCATTTATGGAATCAGGTAACAAAAATGTGCCTATGGGGACAATGAGCGTGGAAGCTTTGGGAAAAGATAAAACACGTTTCGGTATGGGCGGAGAATACGCCGATATACAGGCGGATCCGAAAAATCCGAACAAGGTAATTATGACCAATCCGAACGGAAATCAAAAAATATCTATGGAGACAATTGAAAACAAAAAAACCGGCGAAGTGGATATGATAACACGTGACGAAAGAACTGGCGAAGTAATTCGGCACATCAGAAAAGGCGCGGATGGTTCTATGAAAACGTTGGTGGCAAAAGACGGACCAAATGGGACGGATTTGTTTAAGCGTACCCAAACCAAAGTAGAAGGCGGATATAAAAAAGAACTGAAAATGGAATTGGGTAAAGCCGAAATTTTGATACGAAATGCTCAAACAAATGCGCTTAAATATCGTGCGGTTGTTCAAAACGGTTATGATCGTCTTTACGATGCCAATAATAAATTGATTGCCGAAGGTAAAGAAAACGATAAGAACTTTAAAATCTACAATCAAAAAGCGTATAATGATTTTAAGAAAATTATGGAATCGGGTGATTTGTAATAAAGGAAAATAAATGTTTAAACGCATATTCGGTGAAGCTTGGATTTCAATCACATCTTATAAACTGCGGACGTTTTTAACAACGTTGGGTATTATGATTGGTGTTGCCGCTGTTGTTTTAATGGTTGCGGTCGGTCAAACCGTTCAAAACGTGATAGATGAAAGCTTTGCCAGTATGGGTGGTAATTTGTTGATTATATTACCCGGCGCTTCCAGCAGTGGCGGTATTCGTACGGCCATGGGGCGCCCCACCGTTTCCCGTTACGATATGGACGCAATAAAGGATTTGAAGGACGTTGTTACAACTTCTTATGCCAGCACATCCGGAGTTCAGGCTGTTTACGGTAAAAACAACTGGAGTGTCGGTGTTACGGGAACTACGCCGGATTATTTAAGCGTTGGTAATTGGGAAATTGATCGGGGAATTGCCTTTACGGAAAAGGATTTGAAATCGGCAGCTTCTTATGTTGTTTTGGGTCAAACGGTTGTTGACGAATTGTTCGGTTTCGAAAATCCGATAGGCAAAACAATCCGTTTGCAAAACATTCCGTTTATGGTTATCGGAACATTAAAATCCAAAGGTCCCGGTTTAACAGGTGATGACCAAGATAATTTGATTTTGATGCCGTTCACGACTTTGCGTCAAAAAATTCGTGGGGCCAGACAACCGCAAATGATAAACATCGGTTTTGTCAAAGTGGAAACGGAAGATAAATTGGAAGCCGTTATGCAACGCGTCAATTATCTGTTACGGGCCCGTCATAATTTGAAAGAAAATGACGAAGATGATTTCACGGTTCGTAATATGGCCGAATTGGTTGCACAGGTTAAAAAAGTCGGATTCTATTTGTCTTTATTGTTGGGGGCGATTGCTTCTATTTCCTTGGTGGTCGGATCTATCGGTATTATGAATATGATGTTGGTTTCCGTAACGGAACGAACGCGCGAAATCGGAACACGTAAAGCTTTGGGTGCGCCGAATAAATGGATTATGATGCAATTTTTGGTCGAAAGTATTTTGATTTCCTTTATGGGCAGTTTTATGGGGTTGGTTTTGGGTGTCGGTTTATCCCAAATCGGCGGAGTCATTTTTGACCAAAATGTTCCTATATCCATTTGGACGGTTATTGTTTCTGTTTCCGTGGCTATTGTGGTGGGTATTTTATCCGGTCTGTTCCCCGCTAT